>JAXEJY010000219.1:0-13241 GCA_034101315.1 Pyramidobacter sp. | reverse complement strand
GGCCCCGGCATGAGGCTCATCAGCTCGCCGAGCTCGACCTCCGGGTTGTCGAGCACGGCGCAGCATACGTCGACCGCTTCGCCGAGGTTGTGCGGCGGCATGTTCGTCGCCATGCCGACGGCGATTCCCGTGCTGCCGTTGACCAGCAGGTTGGGAACCATGCTCGGCAGCGTCAAGGGCTCTTCGAGCGATTCGTCAAAGTTAGGACCCCAGTCGACCGTGTCCTCGTCGATGTCCTGCAGCATGAGCTCGCCGAGTTCGGCGAAACGCGCCTCGGTGTAGCGCATTGCCGCGGCGCCGTCGCCGTCGACTGAGCCGAAGTTTCCCTGTCCGTCGACAAGCGGATAGCGCAGGTTCCACGACTGAGCCAGACGAACCATTGTGTCGTATATTGAAGCGTCTCCGTGCGGGTGGTATTTACCCATGACTTCACCGACGACGCGGGCGGATTTTTTATATGCTTGATTGTGGCGGATTCCCAGTCCCATCATGCCGTAGAGAACGCGGCGCTGAACCGGCTTCAGCCCGTCGCGCGCGTCGGGAAGCGCGCGGCCGATGATGACGCTCATCGCGTAATCAAGGTAGCTGTGCTTAATCTCAGGGACAAGCGGATGTGTCAGCACTCGTCCTACAGTCTGCTGCTCTTCCATGTCGAAACCTCCATTGCATTTCTTCAGGCAACCGCACGCCGTGCCTCTGACGTGCGATTGAACGTATCCTGCCTATTTTACCATTTGAGCGGAGATTCTGCCCGTAAAAATTCAGTTTGCGCGAAAATATGCCAAGAAGTATAATGAGGCGCACTGATTTTTGAAGGAGGGTTTTTTTTGAGTTTGTTTCAGGTTATTCCGCTTTTCGGCTCTGTTGTCAACGCTCTGGCGATTATCGCCGGCGCTTCGCTCGGCATTCTGCTTCACTCACGCATTTCCCGCGATATTATGAAGCTGCCGCAGCAGTTTCTCGGCATGTTTCCCATTATACTCGGCATTGACATGGTTTTGAAATCTCAGCACCAGCTCGTTGTGCTGTTCAGCCTTGCTGTCGGCTCCATTGCCGGCGGACTGATGAACCTCGAGTCGCGGACGGAGCGCGGCGTTCAGTCGCTTGAAGCGCGCATGAAAAAATCCGGCTCCGGCTTTTCAGAGGCGTTTATGTCGTCGACGCTGCTGTTCGGCATGGGATCGATGGCAATTCTCGGCGCTTTTGAAGAGGGATTGGGCGGCTATCCCGTGCTCCTTCTCACTAAGTCCGTCATGGACGGCCTGATGAGCATTGCCATGGGCGCGACGCTCGGCGCCGGCGTCCTGTTCTCCGCCGTTCCTATTTTCCTCTATCAGGGAGCGCTGACGCTCGCCGCCGGTCTGCTTCAGCCGTATCTGTCCGGCGCAGCTGTCGTCGAGCTGTCCGCCGTCGGCGGGCTCATGCTCATGGGAATCGGCCTCAACATTTTGGGGCTTGCCAAAGTCAAAGTCATGGACGCGCTGCCCGCTTTGCCCCTTGTCGTCCTGATTGTCCGTCTTCTGCCGAATTAACTGCCTTTTTCTGTGAAAGACAGTCAGCTTTTCTGTAAAGGGACGTCAATTTCAGTCTGTTTTACTCAGAAATATGTGCTAGAATGTCAAAGTATCAGCTGTGATAATTTATCAGGAGGCGTTCTCTTTGAACTCTACGTTTAAGCCGCTTGACCTTTCCATGCTGGCGGACTATAAAAAATACTGGCTTCAGTGCAGCGAATACTCGTCGGATCAGAGTTTTGTCGTGCTGTGGTCGTGGACACATTTTTTCGGCTATGAGGCGTGCTGGGAAAACAACCTCATCTGGCTTCGTCAGACGCGCCCTGATTTGAAGTGGCTGCCGCCCGTCGGCTGCTGGCAGCGCGACGACTGGGCTGAAATGCTGAGTCATGTCGTCGGCGACGAAGCGGTGTTTGTCGACGTCCCCAAGGCGCTCGCTGAAATATGGCAGGCGCAGCTGGGCAGCCGGATTGTCGCCGAAGCCGACAGAGACAGCTTTGAATATCTGTACAACGTCGAGGAGCTGGCGACGCTCGTCGGAAATAAACACATGCGCCGCCGCAATAAAGTGAATCAGTTCCGCCGCAATTATGACGCGCGGTATCTGACGCTGACGCCTGAAATGACGCCCCGAATCGTGGAGCTGCAGCGCCTGTGGTGCGAAGAAGAGGAGTGCCGCAAATGCGCCACGCTGGACGCTGAAAGCGAGGGCATTTATCACGTTCTCGACCACTGGCAGGAGCTGGGGCTTATCGGCGGCGCGATTGAGTATGAAGGCCGCCTCATCGCGTACACGCTTGCCGAGCCGGTGACGCCCGACCTCATCATGATCCACTACGAGAAAGCCCTGCCGGAGTTCCCTCAGGCGTATCAGGTAATCAACAAAGATTTCCTCTTCTACGACGCGCGCAGCTACAAAATTGCCAACCGCGAGGAGGACATGGGCGATCCCGGTCTGCGCCACGCCAAAATGGCGTACGCCCCGTGCGGATTTGTGGAGAAGTACACCGTCCGCTGGAACGCCAACGCCTGATTTTTTTGCAGCCGTGCGCACACATCAAACGCAAACAAGGAGGACTGAATATGTCTGCTGTCAACGTGACGAAAGATAATTTTGAACTGGAAGTCATGAACTCCGACAAGCCCGTTCTTGTGGATTTCTGGGCGCCGTGGTGCGGTCCCTGCCGCATGGTCGTTCCGCTGATGGACGAGATCGCGGCAGAGCGTCCCGACATTAAAGTCGTCAAGGTCAACGTTCAGGAAGAAATGGAGCTTGCCGCGCAGTTCCGCGTCAGAAGCATTCCGATGCTCATGGTGATTAAAGACGGCAAAATCACGAATCAGTCCGTCGGCGCCAGACCGAAAGAGCAGATTCTTGAACTGCTGTAGCCCGCGCGCAGAATTTGTACAAAAACATAAAAGAGGGACGCCTGAACCGTGTTCAGGCGTCCCTCTTTTATGTTTTTCTGGGTTACTTCTTGAGCGCGACGTGAATGGAGTTGCCGCTTGGAATCAGCATGGACAGCCCGTCTGTGCCGGAAACGTCCTGAAGCCAGCGGTCGGCAGACTGGACGTCGCGGAACACCTTGCCGGGGAACGGCGTGTCTTCGCGGCTGGTGATGATGGCGGCAGGACAGCTGCGCAGCTGAATGACCATGCGCGCGGCGATGTAGCCGGGAATGGTGAACGCGCGCGACATCTCTTCGAGGACATCCTGCGGGTCGATTAGAGCGCGGCGCAGGGCGCTTTCAAAGTCGCCCGGTCCGAGACTGTCTTCCAGATCGGCTGCCAGGACGATGGCGCCGCCCGTCTCAACCGAGTCGAGAACGGAGAAGATCGCTTTTGAAGCCTGATACAGGTCGAGGTCGTTGGGATAGCCGCCGCACGACGAGATGACGCGGCGGGGCTTGGCAGGCGTCCAAAGCGTCTGAATTGAAACAGCGGCGCGCGTGCCCGCGTACCACGCTTCATTCAGACTGCCGGCGACCCATGCCTCAGGCGCTCCCGTCTTTCCGGCGACGGCGTTGATGATGAAGCAGCTTTTGCCCTGAATTGCCAAGTTGCCGTACGCCGCCAGATCCTGCGCCATGGGGTTGTGTTCAAGAAGCGCGCAGTCCGTGTCGGGATTCAGATCGCCGTCTTTCAGACAGTGGCAGTGGTTTTTGACGATCGCGGCGCGTCCGGAGACGCCCGGAATGATGTTCTTGCGCCCGCCGCTGAATCCTGCCATGTCGTGGTGGATGATTCCGCCGACAAGGACGACAAGGTCGGCGTCGATAAACGCTTTATCGAGAAGAACAGGAGTTCCCATCGGGGTGACGAGCCCTGTGTCGACCGCGGCGTCGCAGTCGTGGCTGATCCACGTGTCGCCGTCCATCATTGAAGAGCCGAACACCATGTCCTTGTCGGCTTCGGTGACGGCACGGTGCTGTCCCGTCGCGACAATCCAGCAGACGGGGCGGTCGGTGACGGCGGCGATCCGTTCGCGGACGGCGCTCATCATCTCAGGCGCGCGACTCCAGCCCCGCGTTACGTCGGGAACGACGACAGCAATTTTGCGGGCGTTCATCGCCAGAACTTCAAGCGGCTGAGAGCCAATCGGATTGTCCAGCGCTTCGCCAATCGACGGAAACGCGCCGCACAGCCCGTCGTTTCCGGGCTGCGGTGTGAAGTAGTCATACGGACTTTCCCAGCGCTGAACGGAACGGCCAATTTTAATCTCATAGTTTTTCATGACGGAATACTCCTTTGAAACGTGATAAACGGCATTATAGCGGCGCCGCGCATGAAGAGCAAGAGTTTCTTTATCTTAGTAAAGCAAAAAATATGTAAAGCGATGCATTGAATTCAAAGCGCGCCGTTCGGTTTTTCCCATAAAAAGCAAAAAATAAACCAAAATTTCCTATTGACATAAAAAATCAACCGTGATATTATTCCGCCATCACGAAATGAAACGCGAGTTCATTTAATTTTTATGTGTAAACTTTGGGAGGTTTTTATGATGAAAAAAATGCTGTCCGCACTTCTTGTCACGTTGCTTATCGCCGCCGGCGCTGTTTCCGCTTCCGCTGAGTACGTTTCCGGCAAAACAAAGAGCATCACCGTCGGCACGTCGACGACGTATCCGCCCTACGAGTTCATCAGCCCCGAGGGCAAACCGTCGGGTTTTGACATTGAACTGATGGAGGCCATCGGCGCGAAAATGGGCGTTGAGATCAAATGGTTCGACGCCGGAAAGTTTGACACGCTGCTTGCCGCCATCCCGACGGGAAAGATCGACGCCGCCATCGCCGGCATGAGCGCTACGCCTGAACGCGCGAAGAAAATGCTGTTCTCCGACATCTATGAAGTTTCTCACAGCGCTTTCCTTACGTCGCTGAAGATTGAGGCGACGAAGGTTGAGGACCTCAAGGGACTTTCGGGCGCGGTTCAGCAGGGAACCGTTCAGGAGACGGCTCTTCTTCCTCTTTCCATGAAGCACGGATTTGAGCTGAAGCTCTTCCCCAAGTTCGACGACTGCGTCCTTGACATCGCGACCGGCAGAACGGATTTCACGCTGATGGACATTCCCGTCGCCAAGAAGTACATGAGCCTTCCTGCGTTCAAGGGAAAAGTGAAAATTGCCTTTACTCAGGTCATCACCGGCGCCGGAAAAGCCATTGCCATGCCTTTGGGCAGCAGTGCGCTCGCGGCTGACATCAACAAGGCGCTCAAAGAGCTGGACGAAGAGGGGACTCTTGCCGCGCTCCGCGCCAAATGGGGAATTACATTTTAACAATTGCTGAAAACAGACGACAGAGCGGCTCTTCCAGTTTTTGGAAGGGCCGCTCTGCTGTTGTGCAATACCGTGTGCTAAACGTGCGTGAGGTGATGCTTGTCCTCGAAGTCGTTAATTTCCATTTCGTTGATTTCTTTGCCCAAAGTGACGCTGAGCACGACGCGGATAAGGACGACGGCGGCAAGAACTCCGACAGTCATGAGATCGGGATAGCAGATGGTCAGAATAATGTCGGCGGCGACGAGAAACTGAAGCCCTAAAAGCATGACTTCGCCGAACGCGCGGCGCAGACGAAGCCAGCCTCCGCGAAGGTCAATGTCACCGCGTGCGTTCTGCACGGCAAGAAGTCCCATGCGGTAGCACGCCATAATCACTCCCCAGGCGATGATAGCAATGCTGATAAACTCAATCACTGAAGCGGTAAGATGGGCAATTCGGATAAGCATAAAAGTCCTCCTGGCTGTCTGGTTTTGTTAAGAGATTGCTGTCATTCTAATAATAATCATTTCCTGCCAATATGAAAAGGGGAAAAATTAAATTTTTTTGAAGAACTTTTGAAGTTTTTTTGGCGATTTGTTTCATGGACGCTGAAAGGATTAGGGAATAATGTTAAGATAGAACTGAATTGGCGCATAGATCGCGCGAAAAAAGGAGATTCTTAAACGATGATTCGTCTGATTGCAACGGATTTGGACGGGACTCTGCTGTGTCCCGGAGGAAAAGAGATATCGCCGCGCAACGCAAAGGCGCTTGAGGCGGCGGTCTCAAAGGGAGTTCACGTGATCATCAGCACAGGACGCCTTCACACCGGCGCGCTGCCGTACGCGCGTCTTTTGCCCGGCGACGTTCCGGTCATCTCCGCCAACGGCGCTGTCGTGCGCACGAGCCGCAGCGGAGCGTATCTGCGCCGCTGTCCGGTCGAGCCTCATCTGGCGCGGGAAATTCTTCCGCTGCTTCGGGCCGCGGGCATGTCGCCGTGGTTTTATATCGGCGATACCTGCTGGGCAGAGCGGCGCGACGAGGGAACGGCGGCGCTTGAAGCGCGGACTGGCGCGCGCATTGAATGCGTCGGAGACTTGGCAGAAAAAGCAGAGGACGGAGCGGAGAAAATTCTGGGGATTCTGCCGCATGACAAAACGGCGCGCCTGCAGGATGAGCTGTCGGAAATGTACCGGGGGAAGCTGTACGTTACGCGCTCTGCCCCTAATCAGATTGAGATTCTTTCGCCTGACGCGACAAAAGGACTGGCGCTTGAATTTGCCGCTCAAAAGCTGGGCATTGCGCGGGAGGAGATCGTCGCGTTCGGAGACAACTTCAACGATTTGGAGCTGTTTCGGGGCGCGGGCATTAAAGTGGCAATGGGCAACGCTGAAGAGCCTCTGAAAGCAGCTGCTGACATTGTGACTGGAACAAATGAAGAGAGCGGCGTGGCTCAGGTTCTTGAAGAACTTTTGAGTCAGCAGGATTGATAAAGGCTTTCTTAAGGAGGCGAGGCGCGTGGACATGATTCAGGGACGCCCGTTTACGGGGCGAACTCTTGAGAAGGTAAAGAAGTTTCTGTCGTCGCTCGACTTGAAGTACGACGACGGCGTTGAGTTTTCCGTGTGCATGGAGGACGACTGCGGCGCGGTTGTCGCGTCAGGATCGCGGCAGGGACCGGTGCTCAAGTGCATCGGCGTCAGCGATGAGCATCAGGGCGAGGGGCTGGCGGCGACAGTCGTCAGCGAGCTGGTGAGCGACGCTGTGCGCGAAGGGCACTCGCACCTGTTCGTGTTCACAAAGCCGTCGAACAGGGCTGTTTTTGACGACCTCGGCTTTTTTCCAATGACTCAGACGGCAGACGTCCTGCTGATGGAAAACCGGCGCGGCGGCGTCGCCAAGTTCGTCGAGTCGCTTGAATGTCCCGTCAAAGACGGCGTGATCGGCGCAGTGGTTGCCAACTGCAACCCTTTTACGAAAGGCCATCAGTATCTGATGGAGACGGCTGCGTCGCAGTGCGATTTTCTGCACGTTTTTGTGCTGTCGGCGGAGAAGAGTCTCTTTCCGGCGTCTCTGCGCCTTGAAATGGTGCGCCGGGGAACGGAGCACATGAGCAATGTCGCGGTTCACCCCACGGGCGATTATCTCATCTCGGCGGCGACGTTCCCCGATTATTTTCTCAAAGACCGCGCGCGCGTTGACGACGTGAAGTGCGAGCTTGACCTTGCCATCTTCGCGCGCTGTTTCGCCAAACCCTTAAATATCACGCGGCGCTACGTCGGGACTGAGCCGCTCAGCCCAGTCACGAACCGGTACAATGAGGCGATGAAGCAGATTTTGCCGCGCATGGGCGTTGGGGTCGTCGAAATTCCGCGCGCTGAATGCGCGGGCGCTCCAATCAGCGCGACGCGCGTCCGCGCCCTGCTTGAGGCGGGCGATACGGGAAATCCTCTCCTGGAGCAGCTGCTGCCGAAGACGACGATAGAAATTCTGCGGCGCGAAAAGGGGAATTTGTAGCAGATTTTCGGCTCTTGCCGAGCAGAAAGGGGAAAGAACGCTCATGCCTTTTACGCTTTGGACGTACCGGCGCGTCAGTGACCTTGAGCGCCAGCTCAGAACGCTGCCTCCCGCGGACGGGCGCATGTTTCTTGTCGCCGGCTCGGGCGACAGAGAGCTGCTGCGCTCTATTTTGGCTGGCAGTCCTGCCGGGGCGCGGGAATACGCAATTCGGCGCTGGGATGAGCTGTACCGGTACTTCTCAGACGCGCTGGAAGTTGAAAAACCGCGGGTTCAGCTCGATCCCCCGGATCACTGGCTTCTTCTGCGCGGCCTGCTGGACCAGCGCATCCGCTCCGGCGCGCCTCTGCCGCCCGGCGCGTTCCGGCGCGGTTTTATCTCGATTCTGGGCAGTCAAATCCGCGAGCTGATCTCCGAAGAAATTATGCCCGAACACCTTGAAGGGCTGTTCTGCGAAGATGACGTTCTGGGGCGCTCGTTTATCGAGCTGTACCGCGGATACTGTGGCGCGCTCGACGCCAATGGCCTGTCCGACAGCGCGGGCGTGACGACGCAGACGCGGCTGCTGCTCGGCGACGGATCTGAGGACGCGTGCCGAAAGCTGGATTTAACGCTGGTGGGCTTCAGCAGTCTGACGCACTCTCAGCTGGAACTGGTGCGCGCTCTTGTCCGGCGCGGCGCATCTGTGCGGTTTTGCGCGCCCGCCGCGCCGATGAAGGGCGAATACGGCGCGGCGCAGCAGTTCGGCACGGACGGCGAAGATCTGTCGCGGAATTTTGAGCCGTTTCGCGTCCTTCGCCTTGAAAGCGGCGATCCGCGTCAGGAGTTTGAGACAGTTGCGCGCACTCTGGCGCTGTGGGAGCAGGGGGAAGGGGCTCTTGCCGCGAGGGCGGAATGGCCCGGCTGGGAGCGCATCGCCGTTTCCGTGCCGCGTTCGCGGCTCGGCGAGGCGCGCGAAGTTTTTTCGCGCTACGATCTGCCGTGCTTCTGGAACTTCAGGCTGAAAGTGAGCGAAACGCCTCTGTGGCGTCTGTCGTCAGCGTGTCTTGAAGCTGCGTCCGGCGCGTGGCAGACTGAGCCGGTTCTTCGCCTTTTGGCGCAGCCGTGGCTGTGCGGCGCGTCGGTTGACGTTCAGGCGCTTCGGCGGAAGCGTCCTCGCGGCGCGGACGCCTGGCGAAATGCGCTTGAAGGTGATGAGCGATCGGCGTTCGACGCCTGCTGCGCATATGCTGAAAAAATCCGCTCAGGCGGCACAGCTCTTGAGCTTTTGACGGCGCTTCATGAGTTCGCCGCCGGAAGAGCCCTCAGCGTCGCCCGCGCCGTTGAGCAGGCAGCGGAGCTGGACGATGAAATCCGCGTTTTCTGCGAAGCGCAGGCGGAGCTGGAGCGCAAGATTCTGTTCATCCGCGAGGTCGTGCGCGACCTCGGAGAGTTCTGCGCGCAGCGTCTCAGCGGCGCAGAGGCGGCGGCGTACCTCTCGGCGTGGGCTGACGGGACGACTGTCGATCAGGGCGTGCAGTTTTCGGGGAGCATGAACGTGTTTGCCGACACGCCGCCGACGCTGTTCCACGCGCCATACTGGATCATGACAGGCGCTGCCGCTCCCAACTGGCCGGGAGGGCTGAAGGAGTCGCCGATGCTCGCCGATGAGCAGAAAGAAGAGCTTCACGCGCTTCCGGCGCTCAGTTTGGACAGAACGCACCTGCCCCTTCTGGCGGAGCAGAGAAAACAGAGAGAGTTTCTCTTCAGGCGTCTTGCGGCGTGCGGCGATGTCTGCACGATCATCGCCCGAAGCGCCACCGACGACGAAGACCGCCCTCTGGACGAGACGGCTTTTGTCAGCGCCGCCGCGGAGGACGGATGGATTCAGCCGTTTGACGCCGCAGGGGAGACGCTGACGGCGTCCCTGCCGAAAGCCCCCGACATCGCGCGCGGGCTGGACAGGCTTTTGGGCGCTTTTGACGAGACAATCCTGACGCCTGTTGAAACGCGCTCTCCTGATCTGACGGCGGAGCACACTCTCCCGAACGTCAGAACGCGTCCTGAAAAATTGGACATTGCGTTTGGCAGTCTGGCATTCAGCGCGGTTGACGAGTATAGCGGCTGTCCCTATCGTTTCGCCCTTTCGCGTCTGATGAAGTACGAGGAACCGCTGCGCGACGGCGAATACGATGTTCTGCGCGGCGGGTCTGCTGTTCACGCTCTGTGGGAAGAAGTGTGGAAACGCTATCTTTCGGAGGGGGCTCGGACGATTTCAGGGCTTGTTTCCGAGATGGCTGACGGGATTCTTGAGCAGACGTATCCTGAGCTTTTGTCGTCGCCGGCTCTGCGCCGAGCGCGATGTGACCTGATGTTCCGCGTTGAGCGCTGCGCCCGCCTTCAGGACAGTCTTGAAGAAGTTCTCGCGCCGCAGCGTCTTGAGTCGAAGCTCGAGTTCACTCTTCCGCCGTACGTCTGCGGCGGCGTCACATTCCACGGACGCTGCGACCGCCTTGACATACTGGAAGACGGGCGGTTTTTCCTGTGGGATTATAAAGCCGGCAGAGGAGCAAACTATAAAAGGGCATTTCAGCTGCCCTGCTACGCTCTTGCGCTTAAAGAGTCGCCGGACTGGGAGATAAAGGTATGCGCCGGTTGGGGCTACGTGGGGCTGAAAGACGCCTGCGCCGCCGGATTCTGGGACGGAGAACTCAATCTTCCTGGAAACGGCAAGCCGGTCAGCGGCCAGTCTAAAGCGACGATGGAGTCTCAGCTGGACGACGCGCGCGAACTTCTGCGGGCAATCGCTCAGTCGGCTCAAAGCGGCCAGTATATCCCAAACTACACGAGCAGTTCATGCACATACTGCTCCTTTGCCGCTCTGTGCCGGCGGGGCGAAATGAGCGCTGAGGCTGAAGATTCTGACGGCGAGGAGGGGAACAGCAATGAGTGATCGTCATCTGCCGCCGCTGCCTCCGAATGAGCTTGAAGCGCTGCGGAAGTACATCGAAGAGCGCGGACGTCCTGAGCAGCGCGCCGCGATTACGTCGGAGGATTTGCTGACGGTCGTCAGCGCCGGAGCGGGGACGGGAAAAACGTGGACGCTCGCGTGGCGGTTTGTGTGGACGGTTTTGACGCGCACCGACGTGCGCCGCGTGCTGACGCTGACGTTCACCGAAAAAGCCGCGTCGGAGATGCGCGTCAGAATCGCGGGGCTGCTTTGTGAACTGAAACAGAAGCTTGCCCTTGGAACGATGCCGGTTCTGTCAAAGCGGCTGGACGAGTCCCTGTCGCTTTTGGATCAGGCATATATCTCCACGATTCACGGCTTTTCGACGCGCGTCATCGCAGAAGCCGGTCTGGCGCTCCCAATTGAGCCGTCTGTCTGTCTTGTGAGCGATCCCGAGACAGAGGAGTTCTGGCGCGAGCTGACGAGCGCTTTTGACCGTCTCGACGCGGCGTGGTTCTGCCGAGGGCTTTCTGCGCAGAGCGCTCAGTTCGCGCGCGAAATCCTTGAAAGCGCCGAAACAGCCGACGTCCTCAACACGTGGAGGCCTCAAAGCGTCTCAGCGTTCGGGAAGGAATTTGAAGAGATGATGGCAGACTGCGGGGAGACGCCCGAAAGCATCCTGAACAAGGATTCTGCCGCGGCAGAAGCGGCGCGCTCCGTCCTGCGCGCGCTCCTTGACAGGGAATTTGCAAAGCTCGCCGTCATGTGGACGAACGCGCTCAGCCTCAGCGACTCAGAGATAGGAACAACTCAGCTTGCCGAACGGTACACGGCGCTGCGGTCGCGCTGGGGCGGGCAGGACATCATGGAGACGGCGCGAGAATTTGTATTCGACGCCGCAGACGCCGTCAAAGGCGCGCGCGGAAAACTGGCTGACGTGCTTGCCGAGTGTGTCGGCATGAAGCTGTCAGAGTGGCGCCTTGCGGCGGAAAGTCTGCGCGCGTTTGTGCGTCCGGCGTATGACGGCTGGTCAGAGGACGAACGCCGCCTCCGCTCAGCGCTGCTCCGTCTGGCGTGGCTGTGCTGGGTCAAGTGGAGCGCGTGGAAAGACGCGCGCGGCTGTATCACGTTCTCCGACATGATTGCCCTTGCGTCGCAGGCGCTCGGCGTCAACGAGGCATACGCCTCGCGCTTTTGCGAAGTCCTCGTCGATGAGTTCCAGGACACGAATGACCAGCAGGATGCTCTGATTCGGAAAATCCGCGCGGTCTCTGGCGCGCGGCTCTTTATCGTCGGCGACTTGAAACAGTCCATCTACCGCTTTCGCCACGCTGAGCCGTCGCTTTTTGAGCGCTACATTGCCGAAGCGAAGTCCGGCGGCTGTTATGTCGCTCTGTTTGTGTCGTTCAGAAGCGGCGAGGGAGTTCTGGATGCCGTCAACGAACGGTTTTCTGTCATGTGGAAAGAACGGCTTGGCGAAGGACTCCGCCAGCCGTACGAGAAGCTCTGTTCTCCGCGCGGGACAGATCCTGAGCCAGCGTGGATTGACGCGCGTCAAAAAACGGGAATGCCCGTCTGCCAGAGGATACTGGAGCAGCCTCAGAAAGTCGCGGAAAAGAAATTTGAACGCTTGGGGGAGACACGCGCCCGCCTTGCGCTGCGCCTTGTCGGCAAAATCGTGTCGCTCCACGAGAACGGCGCGTCTGTCTGGGATAAAAGCAATTCACTCCGTCCCATGAAATGGGGCGACGTCGCTGTCCTCGTTCCGACGCGCAGTTCGTATCCTGCGCTGCGCGCGGCGTTTGAGCGCTGGGGAGTCCCGGCGGCGTTCGTCGGCAATCAGAGCTTCTACTCGCGCACTGAAATCAGGGACATCGGCGCGCTGGCGGGCTTTTTGGCGTCGCCCGACGCCGTGTCGCTGGCTGGATTCTTGTGTTCTCCGTTTTCTGGGCTGACGCAGGATGACGCGCAGTCGCTTCTTCCGCAGCTGACACAGAGCAGTCCTATTGAAGCGGTTCGCGCTCGTTTCCCGTCGCTGGCGGCGAAGCTGGAGCGCTGGCGTCTCACGGCGATGATGAAAGGCTCGTCCTCAGTCCTGTCAGAGGTGCTTGCCGACGGCACACTTCTGAGCGGCGTTCACCCCGTCAAGAGGGCAGGCGTCGTCGCCAACCTGCGCCGAGCCGTTTCAATTCTGACGGACTGCGAACAGAGCCTCGGCACTTCGCCTGCCGCTTCGGCGGTTTACTTTCAGAATGCCCTGGACCAGAGCCGCGCTAATCCTGAAGCGTCGGCTGGCGAGGATGAAGACACCGTGAAAGTCATGACGATTCACGCGTCAAAAGGACTGGAGTTTCCTCTCGTCGCCGTGTTCGGCATTGAACACGGCGGCAGGAGCAGAGGCGGGGAGAGTCTTTCCGTGTCGCGCCGGCTTATGGCGGCTGCGCCGCGTCTGCCTGACAGCTGGGGAGACGGCGAGTGTCTTCTCGGTTCTGTCAACAGAAAAATTGAAGAGCAGGAAGAGTAC
>JAXEJY010000218.1:0-6113 GCA_034101315.1 Pyramidobacter sp. | reverse complement strand
GACGATCCTGCGAAAGCTGATATTTCCGTCGCTCCGGCGTGCAACCGCGGCATCGCGGACATTACGCGCCTCACTGAAGACACAGGTTTTACACCCAAATGGACGTTGACCGGCGGAATTGCTCAGTACATTGAGCACCTGAAACACTACGAGTTTTAGGCATTTATTTTTGATCATATTCGGAGGAAAAAATGACAAGCAAAGTCCTCGTTGTCGATACGAAATACAGTCAGTGCGCTTCCAAAATGCCGGAAATATTTGACTTTGGCGGGCTTGACGTGAGCGGAAAGACTGTTCTGATCAAACCGAATCTGCTTTTCTACACAGAGCCGGAACAGGGGTTGAACACGCATCCGACCCTTCTGAAAGCGATCGTCGAAGAGTGCGAGCGCCGGGGAGCGAAAAAAGTGTACCTCGGAGACAACGCCGGTCAGGTAATGTACGGCGACTCAAAGAGCGCTTTCTATGAGAGCGCCGGCATGGAAGTTCTGGGAGACTACTACGTCAACCTCGGAATTGACCTTGAGCCGTACGAGCTGAAGTCAGTCAGTCACATGGTCTACATCTCAAAACTGCTTCGTCAGGTCGACGTCGTCATCAACGTTCCCAAGTTTAAGACGCACGGTCTTGTCGGCATTTCCGGCGCGACAAAAAACACTTTTGGATATCTTCCGGGCGCGCAGAAATCAAAAATGCACTATTTGGCCAAGACGTACGAGCTGTTCGCCAAAGTCCTCGTCGAAGTCCACATGATCCGAAAACCTGACTTGAACATCACTGACGGAATTATCGGTCAGGAGGGACGCGGCCCGTTCTCGCGCAAACTCCGCTATATGGGACAGCTCCTGGTTTCAAAAGATCCAGTCGCCGCAGACAGCGTCCTGTGCAGCATGATCGGCTTTCAGCCCTCTGACATTCCGCATCTCCGCATCGCGCAGGAAGAGGGATTGGGCACGTACACAGACGTTGAAGTGATCGGCAAGCCCAGAATCATGCCCGATTTCGTCCTGCCTCCCAACTCTGACACGCCGTGGGCGATCAATGGCGACAACGGCGTCCTGACTCCAAGCCTGATCCGCGACGCTCACAGGACAGTTATTGAAGTCAATCCTGAGACGTGCATGCAGTGCGGCAAATGTGCCGAGGAGTGCCCTGTAGGCGCCATCGACATGAAAGAGGGATTCCCTGTGATGAACGGCACGCCGTGCGCCAGCTGCCACGCCTGTCAGGAAGCCTGCCCCGTCAAAGCCCTCGTCCTTCAGTCGACGTTCACCGGCGAAGTGCGGCAGGCGCCTTTCTACAAGTAACAGACCGATGAGCGATGAAGCACACATATGACCTCGTATTTGCCGGAGGAACAGTCGTCACCTCCGGCGAAACGTTCAGGACGAACCTCTGCGTCTCTGAGGGAAAAATCGCCGCGTGGGAGGAGGAAATCCCCCGCGCAGCCCGCGTTATTGACTGCCGAGATCTCATCATTGCCCCCGGCGCGGTTGACATGCATTTTCATATCCGTACTCCCGGACGTTCAGACCGAGAGGACTTTGACAGCGCGACAAAAGCTGCCGCGCACGGAGGCGTAACCACTCTGGCAGAGATGCCCATCGCTAAGCCGAGCCCGCATAATGCGCCGACGCTTCGCGACCGCGCAGAGCACGCAAAAGGGCTCGCTATCGCTGACTACGCTTTTTACGGCGCGGGAGCTGTGATGAATCCGCAAACGGCGCAGGAACTTGCCGACGCTGGCGTTGTCGGCTTTAAGATGTTTCTCCACGCGGCTCCCAAAGGACGCGAGGACGAATTTCACGGGCTCTGCGCCCCGACCAGCGCTGAAGTTCTCAGAAGCTTGGAAGCCAATGCGCGGACAGGCTTGCTGACAGCAGTTCACGCTGAGGACGACGGTTTCATCCGCGAGCTTTCAGAAAAGTGGAGCGGAGAGCGGGCGCTCGACTGGCGCGCTCAAGTTGAAAGCCGGCCCCCCGAAGCGGAAGAACTCGCCGTATGCGCCGTCGCGCTTGCCGCCCGACGCACGGGCGCGCGGACGCACATCTGTCATGTATCGTCGAAGCAGACAGCTGAGGCAGTACAGTTTTTGCAGGCTCAGGGCTGCCCGATCACCGCGGAAACATGCCCCCACTATCTGCTCATGGACGTAGAGAGCATGGTGAAGTTCGGCACGCTCGCAAAGGTGAACCCTTCTCTGCGCACTGCCGAACACAGGAACGGTCTGTTAAACGCCTTGAAACAGGGCGCGCTCAGCGTGATTGCGTCTGACCATGCGCCATTTTTGAAAGGCGAAAAAGGCGCCGATTTTCTCAAGGCCCCGGGCGGAATGCCCAACATCGAGTTTTTCGGGCCGATGCTGTGGGACGCTGTTCATTCAGGTCTGTGGAGCTGGAATGACCTGGCGCGATGGACATCAGAAGTTCCGGCAAAACTGCTCGGTCTGTATCCCAGAAAAGGGCACATCTATCCCGGAGCTGACGCCGACATCGTCCTGATCGATCCGAGCGGAAGCTGGAATCCTTCAATTGAGGAGCTTTACACAAAGTCGCGGGAGAGCGCCGCGCCTCTGCTCGGGAAATACCGTTCACGCCTCATTTCAACGTACATCCGCGGCGTTCAGGTGTACGACCGCGCCGAGGGGATCGTCGCTGAGCGCGGCTTTGGCACGTGGCAGCGCCCCGTGAAAAAGTAAGACTATCCCCATTTTTATGCACAAAAACAGCCGAACTGTCGCCCTCTCGGGCGGCAGTTCGGCTGTTTTGCTTTTTTCTTATGCAGTTTAGAACGCGCGGTTACGCTAAGATTTTCGCGCCGGGGTAGGCTTTGAGGCCTTCGGCAAGGATTTCAATGGCGCGGACAAGGTCTTCGCTCTTGAGGACATAGGCAAGGCGGGCTTCGTCGACGCCGAGGCCGGGCGTGCTGTAGAAGCCGTTGCCCGGGGCGAACATGACGGTTTCGCCGTTGGAGTCGAAGTTCTCAAGCAGCCAGATGGCGAACTTTTCAGCGTTGTCGACGGGCATTTTGACCATGACGTAGAACGCGCCCTGAGGATCGGATGAGATGAGTCCGGGGACTTTCGCGAGCGCGGCAGCGATGGCGTCGCGGCGTTTTTTGTACTCTTCGTTGACGTCGGCAAGGTACTGCTTGGGCGTCGTGTACAGAGCGGCAGCGCCGACCTGATCGAGGATCGGGCAGCACAGACGCGCCTGGCAGTATTTCAGGATTTCCTTGGAGAAGTGAGCGTCTTTGCTCAGGAGCGCGCCGATGCGGGCGCCGCAGGCGCTGTAGCGTTTTGACACGGAGTCGACGATGATCAGGTTGTCTGCCAGTTCGGGCATCGTGCCGAAGCTCTGATACTCGCCGCCGTAGACGAACTCGCGGTAGACTTCATCGGCGATGAGGGCGATGTTGTGGCGGCGGACGACGCGCGAGATCATCTCCATCTCTTCCTTCGTGTAGACGACGCCCGTGGGGTTGCCGGGGTTTGTCAGGAGGATGGCGCGGGTACGCGCTCCGATGTGCGCCTCAACGGTCGCCTCGTCGGGCAGTCTGTAGCCGTTTTCGGCGTGCGTCGTGATCGCTCTGACGCTGGCGTTAATAGACTTTGCAAACGTGCTGTAGTTGGCGTAGAACGGCTCGAACACGAGAATTTCGTCGCCCGGATCGCACAGCGCCATCATGGCGATTGAAAGGGCTTCAGAACCGCCGTTGGTGATCGTTATCTCTGAGGGAGCGAAATCCATGCCCCATTCAAGATAGTACTTGCGAATTGCTTCAATGAGGAACGACTCTCCCTGCGAATTGCTGTAGGCGATGACTTTCTCGTCATAGCCGCGGATTGCGTCCATGAAGTTGGACGGAGTTTCAATATCCGGCTGTCCGATGTTGAGGTGATACACCTTTTTGCCGCTGGCTTTCGCCGCCTGAGCATAGGGCGCAAGTTTTCTGATCGGCGACGCGCTGAGCTGCTGAATACGTTCTGAAATCCTCATACAAAATCATCTCCTCAAAATTTTTTCTGTTAAAACAAGGGGACAAAAGGCACACTTTCCCATCAAAAAAATGCAACACGACCCGCGTTTATTCGACTGAAACTCATCACATCAATGTAATTGATGGACAATACTATCTTAACACCGCGATTGTAACATAGATTAGAAAAGAAATAAACTTTTTATTCGCGTCATCATAAAGGGATTTTTTTATGAACTATAATGATTTCACATCTATTTTCAGCAAAACTACGTCAAACTGACACAATTGAACAGTCGAAACCAAATTTTCACAAAGTGTATACACGATAAACATCTGGACGCCGGACAAAAGCGTGATAAAATTTACAGTAGCAGTTTGTGCTGTGTGCGTTTGCTTCAAGCGGCATGAGGGTGCCGCGTATTTTACAGGAGGTGTTTTTTATGGCACTGGTAAAACGTACTTCTGAAAATGGTGAGCTTTCAACTGCTCTTGCCAACTTCTACGGCGCTGCCGAAGAAATGGGACTAAGCGAGGGTCTGACGGATCTTCTTGCCCATTCCGAGCGCAAAACCTGCGTTTCCGTTCCGATCGAAATGGATGACGGCACGATCAAAGTCTTCGAAGGCTTCCGCGTTGCTCACAACAGCGCTGTCGGACCTTCCAAGGGCGGCGTCCGCTTCGCTCCCGATGTCTGCCTTGATGAGTGCGAAGCTCTTGCATTCATGATGACTTGGAAATGCTCGCTTGCCGGTATCCCCTACGGCGGCGGCAAGGGCGGTATCCGCGTTGATCCGTTCTCCCTGTCCAAAAAAGAAAAAGAGCGTCTGTGCCGCACGTATGCCGCCCGCATCGAGCCCGTCGTCGGCGCTATGACTGACGTTCCCGCTCCTGACATGAACACCAGCGGTCAGGAAATGGTCTGGTTCATGGACACCATCAGCCGCATGCGCGGACATCTTGAGCCCGCCATCTTCACCGGCAAGCCCATCCCGCTGTGGGGCTCCAAGGGACGCAACGCTGCCACCGGTCTCGGCGTCGCAACCTGCGCTCTTGAACTCATGAAGGTCCTCGGCCACGATGTCAAGAACATGAAGTGCGCCATCATGGGCTTCGGCAACGTCGGTTCCTTCACCGCCAAAACCCTCGTCGAAGCCGGTGCCAAAGTTGTCGCCATCAGCGACATCAACGCCACCTACTACAACGCTGACGGTCTTGACATCGACGCAGCGTTCAAGCAGATCGGCTCGCACCCCAAGAGATGGCTTGACGGCTATGAGAACAACGTCAAGTGCGAGAAGCTCGGCGTCGGCGACATCGTCGCTGTCGACTGCGACGTCTTCCTGCCCTGCGCCGCCGGCGGCGTTATCACCGACAAGACTGCCGACAGCGTGAAGGCCAAATACGTCGTTGAAGGCGCCAACAACCCCACGACCCCCGAAGGCGACAAGATCCTTGAGAGGAAGGGCGTCATCGTTGTTCCCGACTTCCTTGCCAACTCCGGCGGCGTCATCGGCTCCTACTTCGAGTGGTGCCAGGACCTCGGCGGCTTCTTCTGGACTGAAGAGGACTACAACAACCGTCTGCTTCACATCATGAAGGGCAACTTCGCCACCTGCTGGAACTATCACAAAGAGCACAACGTCACCATGCGCCGCGCTGCATTCCTTGCCGCGATCAAGCGCGTTGCTGACGCAACCGAAATGCGCGGAGTCTACCTGTAAACTCGACGCCACGCCGTGTTTTGAACCCCTGAAAACCGGGCCGCTTTGTGCGGCTCGGTTTTTTTATTGTTTTACAGCAGATGAGCAGAAACCTCTTTTAAAAACTGAGCGAAACGGGATTTTGTGCATAGACCCATTCGCAGCGGGCAATATACTGCAAAACATTGCAAAAAGACTAAAATCTAAAAAAAAACGATAAAATACAGAATGCAGTTTGATTTTCCCATTGCTCTTTCAATATCGCACTGATACAATCGCTTCACTTTTTTCTGACAAAAAATCAAAAAACAAAAAAAGGAGAAAGCACGTGAAGCAATTGAATCTCTTTAAAGCAGCACTCACATTCTCCATCACCGCGTTTTTGTGCCAAGCAGCTCTGGCAACCACAATCAGCGGCACGTCAATTGAGGT
>JAXEJY010000217.1:0-10162 GCA_034101315.1 Pyramidobacter sp. | reverse complement strand
TCGTCATCGCGTCGAAGGTCGGCACGGCGTTTACAGCGGCTGACGACCAAGGAATGTTCATGATTCAATGCGAGCTTCCTTCCGGCACAGAAGTCGCCGAAACCGGACGCATCCTTCAGGAGATGGGGCGCATCGTGCGCGCGTATCCCGGCGTGAAGAACACGTTCTCATCAATCGGCGCCGGAAGCGGCAACGAGTCGAATAAGGGAACCGTCTACGTTCAGCTTCATGCGCGAGGCGAGCGCGAAGAGATAACGACAATAATGGAGAACGTCCGCCGGTCCATTTCAGGATTCCGCGACGTCATCATGACGTTTACGACGTTCTCTGGAAAGGACGTCCAGATGGTTCTGAGCGGCGCGACGACAGAGACGCTCATTGAGATTGCCGACAAGATCACGGCGGACATGACCGCCAGCGGCAAAATCAAGGACATTGAAACCGACGTGCGCCTCGACAAGCCCCAGCTCAACGTCCAGCTTGACCGCAACATGACCGACGCGATGAACGTCGACGTCCGCTCGCTTTCAACTGAGATTCAGGCGTATTTCGGCGGCGTCAAAGCCGGCGTCTTCAAAGAGGGCGGCTACCGCTACGACATCCGCCTCATGTCGCGCGCCGACCAGAGAGCCAACCTTGACGACATTCAAATGCTTTCGTTCAAGAACGGCGCGGGCGAAATTGTTCAGGCGCCGGGACTCATCACCGTCGAAAAAGTCATGGCCCCCAGCGTCATCAAGCGCTACGGGCGTCTGACATCGCTGACAATTTCCGCCAACGTCACGTCAGACTTCTCGACGGGACAGGCGGTCACCCTCATGCAGGAAATTTCGCAGAAGTACATCCCCAAGGGATCGGGAATCACTCTCGTCCCGTCAGGACAGACCAAGTCGCAGCAGCAGGACTTTGCCCGACTCTTCACGGCGCTCATTACAGCCATTTCGCTGGTCTACGTCGTCATGGCAGTTCAGTTTGAATCGTTCCTGCACCCGTTCACCGTCATGTTCTCTCTGCCGCTTATGACGCCCGGCGCGTTCGGCCTGCTCTATCTGATGGGCTGCAAACTCGACCTGATGAGCTACATGGGGCTTATCCTGCTCGTCGGCATCGTCGTCAACAACGGAATTATCCTCGTTGACTTCATCAACCAGAACCGCGCCGCGGGCATGGACAAAGTAGCTGCAGTTGTCGACGCGGGACCCAAGCGCCTGCGCGCTATTCTCATCACGTCGCTGTCAACGCTCATCGGCGCTATTCCCGCCGCGCTGAAGCTGAGCGAAGGTTCAGAGATGCGCCAGCCCATGTCAGTAGCCATTTTCGGCGGGCTCTTCACGTCCACGCTTCTGACGCTGCTGGTCATTCCCGTTATTTATCTGCTCATGGACAACATGAAAGACCGCGTTTCAGCGTTTTTCGGCAAATTCCGCCGCGCGGCGCGTCCCGCGCAGCTCTGAGCGTATTTTTGAGGAGGAACGTGTGAACATGATGAAAACATCTCATGCTGCGGCGCTCGTTTTGGGGCTGACCCTGCTTAGCTCCGCGGCGCGCGCCGCAGAGCCCGACGTCCGCCCGAGCATTCCCAAGCGAAATTCTGAGGCGATCATCATCACGATGAACAGCGCAATCGTGACGGCGCTCAACGAAAACCTGACCGTCCTGACGGCGCAGGAAGAAGTGGAGCGCGCCAAAGGGCAGAGCCGCACAGCCAGCGCGGCGATGAACCCGTATCTCAGCCTTCAGGGGCAGGGCAATGCCTACGACATGGCGACCCGCCCCGACAACGAAGTGCTGGCGAAAGCTCTGGTATCTCAGACGCTGTACTCCGGCGGCAAAAACAGCGCGGCTGCGGCTCAGGGACGCCTCGGCATAAAAAAGGCGGAGCACAGTCTTGCTGACACGCGCGAGAGTGTCGCCGCCACCGTGTGGAACGCGTTTTGCGAAGTGCTCTATCGCGAAGCTGTCCTGCGCACGACGCGCAACGCCCTTGACTACTACATTAACGCGGAAAAAGAGCTTGAAAAGCGCGTCGAGTTCGGCCTGTCGACAAACCTCGACCTGACACGAATCCGCCAGCAGAAAGAGAACGCCCGCGCCGAGCACATCTCCGCCGGAAACAACCTCGAAGCCGCGAGCATTGAGCTGTGCCGCCTTCTGCGCCTGCCGCCCGACATAAAAATTGCGCTTTCAGGCGAGCTTGACGACGGACTCCCAACGCTTGAAGCGACGCGCCAGGGACTTCAGCCCGGCTTTCTCGAGCGAGTATTAGAGCGCCGGGGCGACTATCAGGCGCTCAAAAATGCCGTCGACGTCCAGAAAAAGCAAATCGTCATCGCCAAAAGCGGAATGAAACCGACCGTGTCGCTCTCAGGCGGCTACCGATTCGGCTACAGCGCCAACGGAACCGCCGCAGGGACGAGCAAAGACGAGTGGTCAGCGTCTTTGACGCTTGACGTGCCCCTCTACGACGGCGGAGCGGCTTCCGGCAGCGTCAAATCAGCGCGCGCGGCGCTGGCTCAGGCGGAAAACGCACTTCTCGCCAAAGAGGAGAGCATCAAAGCCGAGCTTGCCGATTCATGGCTGTCGCTTCAGAACGCCCTCGAAGCGCTCAGCGCCGGACAGGTCAACCTCAAACTGGCGCAGGACAGCCTGCGCTACGCAGAGTCGGGCTATAAAGAAGGCGTCAACACCCAGCTTGACGTGCTTCAGGCGCGGAGCGACCTCACAGCCGCCGCGCAGAAACTCTCCGGCTATCAGCGCGACAGCCGCGTTGCCCAGGCGCGCATGTGGCAGGTTCAGGGACTTATGCTTGAGCGTGCCTTGGCGTCAAGCGATCCAGTCAAATCCAACACAAAGAAAAAGTGAGGCTGATGCGAATGAACTTTTTGAAGAATAAAAGCATGGTATCCGCAGTTCTTCTTTTTGCCGTCATGAGCGCCGGGACGGCGAACGCCTCGTGGTTTTCCGATCCGGCAGAGGCGAAATCCAAAGCAAAAACCCCCGCCGACCCCTTGCCGCGCGTCGAAGTGTCCATGGTGCGCCGCCAGGACAAAGTGGAGCAGGGACTCAGCACGACATCGACCATTGCTGCGCTTGAAGAAGTCGTCGTCATTTCAAAAGTGACCGGACGTGTCGAGAACATCGTCGTCGAAAAAGGCGATTACGTCGAGGCAGGGGAGACCCTTGCGATCCTCGATCACCGCGCTCAGGAAGCTCAGTACGAATCTCTGCGAGCGCAGGTTGCCGTCGCCACAGCGCAGCTGGCTCAGTCAAAAGTGACCATGACGGACGCCAAGCGCGAGTTCGATCGCTACAGCCGTCTGCGCAAATCAGGCTACGCGACCCAGCAGGAATACGACGCGCGCAGCACCACATATCAGGCGGCAAAAGCAGCGTATGCCAGCGCCCAAGCCCAGCTTGAGCAGGCGAACGCCAATCTCGACGCGCAGGCAGTTACCATCCGCGAATACTCGCTGACTTCTCCCATCGAGGGCGTCATCCTTGACGACTACGACATGGTCGTCGGAACGCTCTTAAAAGACAACACCAACGTGTTCCGCGTGGGGCAGGTCGATAAACTCAAAGCTGTGATTGACGTTCCCGAACGCAACATGAGCCGCCTCCGCATGGGCATGGAAGCCGAGCTGACGTTTGAAAGCGTTCCCGGCGAGCGATTCTACGGCGTCATCACGCAGATCAATCCCTATATCGACACGTCGACGCGCACCGTCAGCGCCCGAATCACCGTCGACAACAAAGCCGCCGGTTATCGTCTCAAGCCCGGCATGTTCGCGCGCGTCCTGCTCATTGAGGCGTCAGAGACGAATCCCCTCGTCATTCCGACAGAGGCTCTCCGCGCCGACGGAACAGTTCTTGCCGTCAGAGACGGAAAAATTGACGTCGTCCGCGTCAAAACAGGCGTCGCCAAGGGCAAAATTATCGCCGTTACCGAAGGGCTTGCCGCCGGTGAAGCCGTCGTCGTCTCAGGCGGCAACAGCCTTAAAAGCGGCGACGCCGTCGAAATGGTCGAGAGCCGCTGAATTTTCAGCGCGATAAATAAAAAGCGCATGGAGCGCACAGCAAGAAAAAAAGCTGCGCGTTCCATGCGCTTATTTTGTGCGATTTTTTTACAGGACGTTGATGACGATTCCGCCGCCGATGATCATGACGATGCCCAGCCACTGAAGCGGCGAGATCTTTTCGCGGAAGAAAAAGAACCCCAGAAGCGCCGCGACGACGGGACTTGAACCCGTAATCGGCGTCACCATCGCTGCCGGAATGTGGCTCAGCGCCTGCGACACGAACCAGCTCGGAAGCGCCAGGACGAACACCCCCGCGCCGACCATCAGGAACGACTTCTTATCCTTAAAGTCGACGAGCGGCTCAGACGTCCCAAGCTCGCGCCGTTCGCGCAGATACGCCGGCCACGTCGTCAGAAAGACCGCCAGAGCGCGCCAGAACGTCACCGACGCTGCGCTGATTCCTGTTCTCACAGTCACCCAGCGGATGACCACCAGCCCGATTCCCCAGCACAGTCCCGCGCCGATTCCCGTCAGAAGCCCCTTGCGGACGGGCTGATTGCCGTAGCCGCTGCCCGCGTTCTGCTCGCGGAACAGGCACAGCAGCATCAGACCGGCGACGACCGACACGACGCCGAGAACGCCCCAGATTGAAAGCCCTTCGCCCATCAGCAGCCACGACAGGAACACCGTATACAGCGGGTACGTGCTCGTCAGCGCGGCAGCTTTGCCCGCGCCGATTTTCGAAATACTCTTAAAGTAGAGCGTGTCGCCGACCGCGACTCCAAGAACCGTGGACAGCATGAGACAGAGCGTGTCCAGACCGCCGCCCCAGAACTTCCCGCGATCGACGGCAAGCAGCAGAATCGACGTCAGAATAAAACCGACAGCCCTCAGCCCCTGCATTTTCTTCGGACTCACCGTGTCGCCGCAGAAACGGTAGATAACTGGAGCAACGCCCCAGAAAAAAAGCGCGATCAGACAGTAGATCAAGCCTACTGCGTTCATGTATTTCATCTCCCCCAAAGACAATTGTGCAAACTCCCGAGTGAAGTATACATGCCCGGCGGGAGAAAAAGCAAGAACCCAACAGCGCCCCGGCGGCGGATGAAAAAAGTTATAGAGCGCTGACAGCGTCAGTCCTCCTTGAGTCCGCGCAGAAAAATCTCAATGAAGCCGAATGCCCATTCATGGAGCGAAAAAGAACTTTGCTCCACGCTCCATATTTTGCCAAGCCCAATGAGATATGAAAGCAGAACAGCTGACGCTTGGGAGATATTCTGTTTCTTCGAGATATCTCCCTTTTTTTGTCCTTCCGCGAGAAGCGCCTCAAATAAGCCAAGAATTTTTCTGTAGGCGTTTTTTACATCGTCCATGGGAAAATTCTGTTCTTCGTCCGCCTGAGGCTTTGACGTCGCCAGAGAGTAGATGATTCTGTACAGCCCGTCCTCTTCAAGTTTTTCCAGAAAAATGCCGCACAGCTGAGCAAGATCATGCGGGCATGAAGTCAGCTCATGAGTCAGATCTTCAGGGAGCTTCCAGTTCTGAAGGATACAGCTGAAAAGTTCCGCTTTGTTCTTGAAATTACCGTAAACCGCTCCGCGGCTCAGTTTTGCGCGCTCCGCGATGTGAAAAAGCGTCGCTCGGTCATAGCCGTTTTCCTTGATGACCTGTACGGCTGTATCGACGACAAGCTGCCGTGTCCTTAAGGCATCTTCGCGTGTTTTGTTCGCCAAGGCACGCTCCTCCTTTTTTAGAATCTGAAAATGCAATTGACTTTAATTATACACGTATGTATAATTAAAGTTAATGATACACTGGTGTATGATTAAGTTTATCCGGATTGTGCTGCGCCGTCAAGGTGCAGTCTTAATTTTAATTCAATAATAGTTCAGTTGTCCAATGGGAAGCCGAAAGGAGAAGTGTCTGCTATGCTGCTGTCCTTTTACAGAAGACAATCGATGACTGTCAGAATCGTTTTTGCGATGAGCTTCGGAATTCTCGTTGGAATTGTTTTTGGCGAGAGGGCGCGCGAGCTCCGTTTTATCGGCGATATCTATCTGCGGCTTCTGAAGTTCTGCGTCATGCCGATGATCCTGATGACGTCCATTTCGACGATATGCAATACAAAAGACATCAAAACGCTCGGGAGAATTGGTCTCTGCGCGTGCCTCTGTTTTTCACTCTCGCTTATTCTTGCGGGCGCAGTCGGAACGTTTTTCAGCATGATTTTTAAGCCGGGAATCGGCATTCAGCTCTCCTCAGACATCCATGCGCCAGGCATCCCCCAGATTTTGCCGTGGCAGGAAGTCGCCGTCGGGTTTTTCCCTGAGAACTTAGTTCAGGTTCTTCTCGACGGAAACGTTTTTCTTCTGCTTTTCATCGGCATGCTGTGCGGTCTTTCTATCGTGAAAATGGGGGCAAAGGGCGAACGGCTTTCAGAGAACATCGCTCTGTGGGGACTTGCCGTTCAGAAGCTGTCGCGGATTATTTTCAGCTTCACGCCAATAGGCGTCTTTGCGCTGATGGCTGTCACTGTCGGTCAGTACGGTCCGGGCGTCCTCAGTCCTATCGTCAAACTGACTCTCGTCTACTATGCCAGCTGCCTCTTTTGGCTCGCTGCCGTCTATTTCCCAGTCGTCTGGTTTTCAGCAGGAATCACGCCGGTCAGCTTTTTGAAGCGCAGCGTCCGCGTCATTCTGTGCTGTATTGGAACGTGCAGCAGCACAAGCACAATTCCGGTCAATCTGACTGCGGCGCGGGAAAACTTTCATATTTCGCCGATTATCGCGAACTTCATCGTGCCTCTGGGGTCGCAGATCAATAAAAACGGCTTGGGACTTCTGTTCCCAAGTCTCCACATTTTTGCCTGCCAGGCGCAGGGCGTTTCCGTCTCGCTTCCCAATGTCGGAATTGTCATTGCCCTGACGCTCGTCCTTGTGCTGTGCGGAGGCAACGGAGGTCTGCCCTCCGGCGGCGTGTTCATGATTACGATGGTGTTCAGCGCCATGGGCGTACCGCTTGAGTTTGCCGCGCTCATCAGCGGCATTTATCGCTTTTTGGACATGGGGACGACGACGATGAACTGTCTTGGCGATCTCGCTGTTGCGATAGTGCTTGACTCTTTGGACAAGAAAAAGCACTGCTTTTCGCTTCAGGAAAAATGAGAGGAACGAACAAAAAAGGAGAGTTGAAGCGGATGAACTATTCATATCTGAAAAGGGACTGCTGGCTTGAGATTGACCTTGACCGCCTGCGCGGCAACTTTATGGCGATGAAGAACATGGTCGGCGCGGACGTAAAAATCATGCCGGCGGTGAAGGCAAACGCGTACAGTCACGGAATTGCCGCGTGCGGCAGGGAGCTTGAGGCGTGCGGCGCGGATTACCTCGGCATCGGCAACATCGACGAGGCAATTATCCTTCGAGAGAACGGAGTGAAAATGCCTCTTCTCGTCTTTGCAGGCAATCTGGTGGCAGAAGTTGCTGATGTCTATGTCAAATACTCTCTGATTCCGACGGTTTTCACCTTCGCGCAGGCAGAGGCGGTCAGCAGCGCGGCAGACGCGCCTTATCCCGTGTTCATCAAAATTGACACGGGACGCGGGAGGCTTGGTGTCGACGCAGAGGATTTTCCCTCGCTGTTCAAAGAGATTTCCAAACTGCCCAACATCAAAGTTGAGGGCGTCTACAGCCACATGTGCGCCGTCGACTGGCCTGACAAGAGCTCATCAGAATATGCGCAGTGGCAGTTTGATCGCTTTGAAAACGCCATGAAAGCCATCGGTGGCGCCGCGGATAAAATTCCATTCCGTCAGCTTGCCAACACTCCGGCGTCCATTGCTCTGCCCGGTCTGCGCATGACAGGAATCTGTCCCGGCAGAGCCATGTGGGGCTTTTCGCCGCTTGAGCGCCGGGAAGGGCATCCTTCCCTCGAAATGCCGATGACGGCGTGGAAGAGCCGCCTTCTTCACGTTCACGACGTCCTTGGCGGCAAGTTCGGCGAGAACTACAAGGCGTTGCGGCTGAATTCGCCTCTGAGAATCGGCATCATGGCGGGGGGAGTCAGCGACGGAATCTCGCCGCGCCAGAGCATCGGCTTTGTGCTCGTGCGCGGCAAGCGCGTTCCCGTGGCAAGCTCCATCTGCCTTGAGCACACCATCATTGACTTGAGCAGCTGCCCGGAGGCTGAGCCGGGAGACGAAGCCGTCATTTTCGGGAAACAGGGCAGCGAAGAGATACCAATGGACGAAGTGCGGAATCTTTGGGGAAAAGATCTGATGTCATTCTGGACGGGGATCACGCCCCACGTGCAGCGAGTATACCTTCGAAACGGAGTTCCCTGCGCCGTCAGCAGAGGAGACCGTCTTGAAGATATCAAATAATTACATTGCGGAGGGATTGTTATGAGTACAGCTTCTCGTTCCAAAAAAGGCCTCGGAGTCGCGACGCGGATTCTCGTCGCCATGGTTCTCGGCGCCATTGCCGGATTTATCGTCGGCAAACCGGCGACGCAGATTCAGTTTATCGGCACAATCTGGCTCAACATCATCAAGATGATCATGGTTCCGACCGTCGTGACGATGGTCGTGACGGGCATTTCCGGCATGGACAACCCCAAGACGCTCGGCCGCGTCAGTTTGAAAGTCGTCGTCTTTTACGTCGTCACCACGATTCTGGCGACGCTCGTCGGCATGGTTGTCGCAGAAATCTTCCAGCCGGGCGTCAACTTCAAGTTCACTGAGAGCGCGTCGCCTCAGCAGGTAACCAAGATGGCGAGCCTGAGCGGCTTCCTCGTCAGCCTCTTCTCTGCCAACATGTTTGAGTCTTTCGTCAAGGCGAACATGATGCAGCTTCTCGTCATCTCCATCATTCTCGGACTGGCGATCGTCATGCTTCCCAAGGCGGAAAGCCGCGAATACCTCCATAACTGGTTTGCTAAGATGTCAGAGATGTGCCTCAGCGTCATCAACATCGCCATGCACCTCGCGCCAATCGGCGTTTTCTGCCTTATGGCAGCCGCAATGGGCTCATACGGCCTCGGCTTCATCGGGACGATGGCAAAATTGCTCGGCACGTTCTACGCCGGATGCGCTATTCACTTCTTCTTCGTCTACTGCCTGTTCCTGTGGGCGAACACCGGCATCACTCCCGTGCAGTTCATGCGCGGCGGAATGGAGACGTTCGTCACGGCAATCAGCACGTGCAGCAGCGCCGCGACTGTTCCTGTCAACCTCCACGTCGCCAAGGACAATTTCGGCGTTGAAGACACCATTGCCAACTTCGCCCTGCCCCTCGGTTCAAGCTTCAACCAGGACGGCGGCGCTGTTCTCAGCTCTGTCGTCATGCTGTTCTGCGCTCAGGCAATTGGAATGCAGTTCTCATTTGCTCAGCTGTTCAACATTCTCCTGCTGACGGTTCTCGTCACGTGCGGCAGTTCCGGCGTCCCCGGCGGCGGTATTATGCGCCTCATGGTCGTCGCCGCCGCGATGAACCTGCCTCTTGAAATTGTCGCCATGGTCGGCGCGTTTTACCGCTGCTTCGACATGGGGACGACCAGCATGAGCGTCATGGGCGACCTTTCAGCGACGATCGTCGTCGACCGCTGGGAGAAAAAACGCGCCGCACGCATACAACAGGCGCAGAAAAGCTAAACGCGCGTGTGCAGAAAACGGAGAACAGAACCATGATTGACTTGCGAAGTGATACGCTGACGCTTCCGACGCCGCCGATGCTTCAGACGATTGAAAGTGCCCGATTCGGAGACAGTGGCCGCTGGAATGCAGAGCGCCGCGGCGAAGATCCGACGATGAACGAGCTTGAAGACCTCGCGGCAGAGATGATGGGAAAAGAAGCGGCAGCGTTCTGCAACTCCGGCACGATGGGCAACCTGACGGCGCTTCTGACCTGCTGCCGCCCGGGGGACACCGTCCTCATCGATGAGCGCCAGCACCTCTACCGCACCGAAAAAGGCGCGTTCAGCCCCCGTCTCGGCCAGCTTCAGGCGGTGACGTACAAAGCCGATGAAAACGGAAATCCCGACGTTGCCGACATCGCGCGCCAGCTTGAAAATAAATCCGTCAAGCTCGTATGCGTCGAAAACTCCCACAACAACCGAGGCGGTCAGTGCATGCCGCTTGCGGTGAT
>JAXEJY010000216.1:0-3066 GCA_034101315.1 Pyramidobacter sp. | reverse complement strand
AGGACGGATTCGACATCACTGTCGCGTCTGAAGTCATGGCGATTCTGTGCCTGGCGCGGGACATTGACGACCTCAAAGACCGTCTTTCGCGCATTATCGTCGGCTACACGCGCGATGAAAAGCCGGTCACGGCAGGCGACCTGCGCGCTCAGGGCGCGATGGCGGCTCTCCTGAAGGACGCTTTAAAGCCCAATCTGGTTCAGACTTTGGAGCACACGCCGGCGTTTATCCACGGCGGTCCCTTTGCCAACATCGCCCACGGCTGCAACTCCATCATCGCGACGCGCATGGCGCTCAAAATGGGCGACTACGCCATCACTGAAGCGGGATTCGGCGCGGATCTCGGCGCTGAGAAGTTCCTCGACATCAAGTGCCGCATGGCAGGGCTGAAACCGTCGGCGGTCGTCATCGTCGCGACGGTGCGCGCTCTGAAGCACCACGGCGGCGTCGCCAAGACGGAGCTCGGAACGGAGAACCTCGCCGCGCTCGAAAAGGGACTTCCCAATCTGCTTCAGCACGTCGAAAACGTGACGCAGGTGTTCAAACTTCCGGCAGTCGTCGCCATCAACCGCTTCCCCACCGACACAGAGGCAGAGCTGAAGCTCATCGCCGACAAGTGCCGCGAGCTGGGCGTCAACGTGGCGCTGTCAGAAGTCTGGGGCAAGGGCGGCGACGGCGGCGTAGAGCTGGCGAAGGAAGTCATTCGTCTGTGTGAGCAGCCCAACGACTTCACGTATGTCTACGACCTTGACATGACGATTGAGCAGAAGCTCGAAGCCATCGTCAAAAAGATTTACCGCGGCGACGCCGTGGAGCTGACGCCGAACGCCAAAAAGCAGATGGCTCAGCTTGAAGCGCTGGGCTTCGGCAGCATGCCCATCTGCATGGCAAAGACTCAGTACAGCTTCTCCGATGATCCTCAGCTCTTGGGCGCGCCCAGAGGATTCAAAGTCGTCGTGCGCAACCTGAAAGTCTCCGCGGGCGCCGGATTTATCGTGGCGCTGACGGGCGACATCATGACCATGCCCGGACTGCCCAAAGTCCCCGCGGCGGAGCGCATCGACGTCGACTCAACGGGAAAGATCTCAGGGCTGTTCTAACTCCCCGCGATGATTGACACTCACGCCTACATGGACGAGCTGACTCGGTGTCTGCTCGCTCATTTCGGCGCGCGGCTCGTCTACGTAGGGCTTCAGGGCAGCCGCCGTCGCGGAGAAGCCAAGGAGAACAGCGACGTCGACGTCATGGCAGTGCTTGACCGTCTGGACATTCGCGACATGGATGACTACCGCGCGATTGTCGCCGGCGTCAGCTCAGAAGTTCCGTCGTGCGGCTTTATCTGCGGCGTCTCGGAGCTAAAGAACTGGAACGCACTCGAACTGTGCCAGCTGACGCACGAGACGCTCGACGTCTACGGAACGCTGGCGGATCTCGTGCCGTCCTACACGCCCGACGACGTGCGCGCCTATGTCAAATACAACGTCGCCGCCGGATATCACATGCTGTGCCACGAGTATATCCACTCGACGCGCGAGGCGTGCGAGCAGGCGCTTTTGTTCTGCTTCAGATCTGCCTTCCCGATGATGTGCAGCGTCTTCTGGCTTCAAAACGGCGTCTATCCTCAGACAAAAAGCGAACTTCTGGAGCGTCTCAGCGGCGCTGACCGCGAGATTCTGAGCCGTTCGTGCCAGCTGAAAGACGGAGGCGCGCTCCATTTTGAGTCAGACTACCTGATGATGTTCACATGGTGTCAGACGCTGCTTCAGACGCTGTAAGGCGTTCTGAAACTGTTCCGCGCAAAAAAAAACGTATCAGATGAGGTGATCGTGCATGAATATCACTGATAAATCCTGCGCCGATTTCGTGTCGGTTCTGGCGACAAAAGAGCCTGTCCCGGGCGGCGGCGGCGCGTCGGCGCTCGTCGGCGCGATTGGAACGGCGCTGGGCAACATGGTCGGCAGTCTGACCGTCGGCAAGAAAAAGTACGCAGACGTGGAAGCTGAAATGCTGGAGCTGAAACGCCGCTGCTACGCGCTTCAGTCAGAACTTCTTGACCTTGCCGAGAAAGACGCTGAAGTGTTCGCGCCGCTTGCCAAGGCATACGGATTGCCCAAGGACACTGAAGAACAGCGCCGTGAAAAAGAGCGCGTCATGGAAGCAGCGCTGAAAGCCGCCTGCGACGTGCCTCTGTGCATCATGGAGAAATGCTGCGACGCCGTCGGCCTGATGGCTGATTTCGCGAAAAAAGGCTCGCGTCTGGCTGTCAGCGACGCCGGCGTAGGCGCTGCCATGTGCCGCGCGGCTCTTGAGGGCGCCGCTTTGAACGTGTTCATCAACACGAAGGCAATGACAAACCGCGAGTACGCCGCCCAGATCAACCTCAAGGCGGAGCACATGCTCTCGGCGTACCGCGCGCAGGCTGACGAAATTTACTGTAACGTCCTCGAAAGCCTTAAAAACTGACATTTTTGTGTACAAATAAAACCGGCAGAGAGTTCTCTGCCGGTTTTTTAAAAATCATGAAAGAGAGTGTGTCATCATGCCTCAGCTTCTTGACGGAAAAGCCGTAGCCGCCGCGCTGTGCGAAAAACTCCGCGCGCAGACTGCCGAGCTGAAATCAGCGGGCATAACGCCCGTCCTCGCCACTGTCCGATTGGGCGAACGCGGCGACGACATCGCCTACGAGCGCGGCGCGGCAAAGCGCTGCCAGAGCGTCGGAATTGACGTGAGAAACTGCGTCCTGCCGGAACAGACGACGCAGGAACAGCTTCTCAGCCTTATCGCCTCGCTCAACGCTGACCCGAACGTCCACGGCTGCCTGATATTCATGCCGCTTCCCCGGCACATTGACGCCGCCGCTGTCTGCGCTGCCCTCGCGCCACAGAAGGACGTCGACGGAATCACCCCCGTCTCTCAAGCGGGAGTGTACAGCGGCCGCGCGACGGGCTTTCCGCCGTGCACGCCTCAGGCATGCATGGAAATTCTCGACCATTACGGCATTGACGCCGCAGGGAAAAACGCCGTCGTCATCGGGCGCAGCCTCGTCGTCGGCAAGCCTGCCGCGAT
>JAXEJY010000215.1:0-4671 GCA_034101315.1 Pyramidobacter sp. | reverse complement strand
ACAGCACGAGGACATCGTTCACCGCGCATATCTCGTTCCGACGGCTCAGCGCATGGAAGCCCTCGTGAACATTCTTCTGTGGGAGCACCCCACGTTGTGCTTGGTTTTCTGCCACACAAAGACGGATACGGCTGAAGTTTCCGACAGGCTTCAGGAAGAGGGATTCCTGGCGATTACGCTGAACGGCGACATGACTCAGCGCGAGCGAAACAGCGCTCTGACATCGTTCAAAACAGGACGAATTCCGATCCTCGTCGCCACGAACGTCGCCGCCCGAGGACTTGACGTTCAGGGAGTCAGCCACGTCATTCAGCTGGGACTTCCTGAAACGATGGAGACGTTTGTCCACCGCTCGGGCAGAACGGGACGCGCGGGACATGAGGGAAGCAACCTTCTCGTCCTCACGCCGCAGGAGTCGGGGCGCTTCAAATCAATGCTGAAAACGTCGAAGATGAAAGTTGAATGGCTGAAAGTGCCCGACGTTCAGGAAATCAGCATCATTCAAAGGGAACTGCGCGAAGAGACGCTCTTGAGCGCTGAGCCTGCGCCCGAAACTCGCGCATGGGCTGAATCGCTCCTTGAGCGCAGCGAAGACCCCGCGACGCTGACGGCAAAGCTTCTGTCAGTCATCGTCAAGGACATTCCCACGGGATACGCTCTGCGCGACGTGCTTCAGGCGGAGCTGAACCGCCGCCGCGACCGCATGGCTGCCCGCCGCGAGGGATCGTTCCGCGAAAACCGCTTTGGAATGCGCCAGAGCTCCGGCCGTCCGGCAGACGGAAAGATCGGCGACCGCTTCACCGGCAAAGGCATCTCAATCCGCGTGACAAAGGGACGCAACGATGAAGAGTGGTCTGTCGGAAGGATTCTCAGCTCGCTGTGCGGCGCTCTTGGCGTCAGCCGCAATGAAATCGGCAACATCAGGATGCGCGACTCGCACACTGAAGTTGAGCTGAGCCCGGCTGCCATTCAGAGCCTTGAGGAGGGCGGACGCCGCCGGCTGATTGACCGAGGTCTCCTCTCCTCCGCGTCCGGCGGCGCAGAACCGCGTCTGAGCGGACCGCGCCGCGAGCGCCGTTTTGACCGCTCTTCCGAGCGGGCAAACTCTGCCGCGCGCGAACGCCGCTTTGAATTCGCCTCCGACCGCCGATTTGAGAGAATGGAGCGCCGCAGCCGCGAACGCAGTTAGAAACGCAAAAAAAGAACTCAGACTCTCCGCCGGAGTCTGAGTTCTTTTTTTTGCCTCTGTTTTGATTGCGCTCACAGCGTGTATAATACATATCGGATAATAAATTACTGTGTGCGCCGCACACGCCAAGGAGAGACATCAGCCATGACAACACGGACACTGACAGGCTGGATAAAGGACGCCGGGCGAGCTTTTTACGGCAGAATCGACTGGGACGAACGCGGAATCATCACCGGCGTAGAAGAACTCCCGTGCGGAGATTCAGCCCCGCCAGAGCAGACCCCTATTATCACGGCAGGTCTGTTCAACGCCCACTCGCACCCTGAGCAGTCAATATACACCGACATGGTCGACAAAAGCTGGGATTTGGGAACATGGTGCCGTCAGACCATCTACAAGTACTCAACGTCCATGACGCCGCGCCGCGTGCGCCTTGCATGCCGCCGCGCTTTTGCCCGAATGCTCCGGTTCGGGACGACCAGCGTCATGGTGTCGTATTATCTGCATTGCGGTCAGGACAACGAATGTGACCGCGAAGTGATCGCTGCCGCGCGTGACGTCGGCATACGGCTCATCTTCGGGCGGATGAACTACGACATCATCACTGAAAACGCCTATGAAGCAAAAAAGGAGTCGCAGAGATCGTACTACGAAAGCATTTCTCAAGCAGAACGGAACGTCCGTGCTCTGAGCGAACTTGAAAACACCACGCTGATGGTCTGTCCGGCGCTGCACAGTATGCACGCGTCAACAGCTGAAGCGATCGCGGCTGGAATACGCCTCGGCTTTGAGATGAAGCGCCCCGTGCAGTTTCACCTGTCTGAAGATCAGGGCGACGTCAGTCTCTCCATTCAAGAGCACGGCTGCCGTCCTATGGTGTTTTTGCAGCGGATTCTTGACCAGGGAGAAATCCCTTCGCTCAGTCACCTGATCCTTTCAGACTGCTGCTGGCTTGACGATGAGGAACTCGACATCATCGCAGCGCACGGCATGAAAGTCGTTCTCAACCCGCGCATGAACGCCCGTGTCAAAACTGGCTTTCCCGACGTAGCGGCGATGACCGCGCACGGCATTCCCCTGTGGTGCGGCACAGACGGCGAAGCAAGCAACGACAGCCTCAACGTCGAGGACGAAAAAACGTTCCTCAAAGAACGCTGTGCCTCCTCAGTCGCTCCGACGACGATTGACGCCATCGGAACACTGCCGTTCGCCTTTGGCGCTGGACATGTCGGACGCCTTCAAAAAGGCGCATGGGCAGACATTCGAATTATGCGCGGCGAGTGCGCTGAAACTGCCTATGTCGGCGGAATTCCAGTCCTTGAGAACGGACAGCTCTGCCGGCTTGACGAAGAGCGCGACATCGAGACGCCCCTGAAAGAAGAAATTGCCCTCATGACGGCGGGCATGCCCTCATAACGGAGGGCAGATAAAGCGCCCGAAGCGGATAACACATAAAGGAGAGACTGCACATGGAATTTGATCCCGAAAGCATGAAGATTCACATCTGCAAAAAATGCAAAGGACTTGGTTTCGGCGTTGACCTGAAGGGCAACCGATTCAACTGCACAGAATGCAATGGAACGGGCCGCATCCTGATAAAAACGCTGAAAGACGAATTCACCCTTGACACGCTCAACGAGAATTTGTCGTTCGACAAAGAAACGATGAAAATCCGCGTCTGCAAAGCGTGCGGCGGGCTCGGCTCGCTGAACTACGGGACTGAAGAGCGCCAGTGCGACGACTGCAACGGCACGGGACGCATCGTTGAGCAGAAAATCGTCACCGAGTACCAGCTGCACCACGTTGACGGCATCGTCCTGCCTGAAAAGGACAGCTAGTCAGTCCATCTTTTCATAAAAGAAGCTCCTTGCCTGTTCGGCAAGGAGCTTCTTTTTTTATGACGCAAAACATCATCTCGCGCAGTCTGGCTGAACAGCGCGCTTATTTCAGAGACGAAACCCCTCTGCCCACGCTGACAGCTCTGCTGTGCCGGCGTCAGCGCTGAAAACCTTACCTTCAAGCAGTCTGGAGCCGGGGCAGCTGGGCTGAAGTTTCTCGTTCGTCCTGCCCATGCCGCTTCCGCCGGACGTCGCGAACGGAATGACGGTTTTGCCCGTCAGATTGCAGCTTTCGAGGAACGTGTTGATGATCGTCGGCGCGATGTACCACCAAATGGGAAAGCCGATGAACACGACGTCATACGCATCCGCGCCCGTGAGCGCTTTGGCAAGGGGCGGACGGAAAGAATGATCTGCCATTTCGCGCGTGCTGCGCGAGTTTTTATCCGTCCAGTCGAGGTCAGCCTGCGTATAGGGAACAGCAGGAGCAATTTCCCAGAGGTCCGCGCCGATGGCTTCAGACAGTTTTTGAGCGACTTTGGCGGTGACGCCGCTCGCTGAGAAGTACGCGACAAGTTTTTTGCTCATTGTATGCCTCCATGTCAGGATGATTTTTATGCTCTGCAATGATTTTCGCAAAAACGCGCAGCCAGGAGAAAAAGCGCCGGATATGACTACATGCTCTGTGTCTCGAACCGATCAAAACCCGAATGAAGATGGCTTGTGTCCCCCAGCAAGCCGAGGCGCGGAAAGCCGTCTGTGAATTCAATGAACGAGACGCTGCAGTTTGGAATTTGAAACTTCCAGTAACTTGATAGGGGCATGTCGAGATAGTAACAGAGAATGGCGCGAATAACGGCATCGTGCGTCGCCAGCATGACATCGCCGCTGAACGTAAACGCTGTCCGCTTGAGCGCGGCAAGCGCGCGCGTCTGCACATCGGCTGCCCGCTCGCCGCCGACGCCGGGCATACGGACGCTTTCGGGCTGTTTTTTCCACTGCTCTGTCAGCTCTGCATATTTTTCTCTGACGTCGGATGCCAGCGATCCTTCCCAGCTGCCGTGACAGATCTCGCAGAAACCGTCGTCGGTGATGAATACTGAGCACTTCGCCGCTTCAAATATTTTCCTGCCTGTTTCGCGGGCGCGCGCCAAGGGGCTGGAGAGGACAGCGTCAAACGGATAGCCGGCAAAGCGCTGAGCCAGCAAATCGGATTGAGCGCTTCCCTGCGCGTTCATGGGAATGTCGAGCCACCCCTGAAAGCGGCTTTCCCGATTCCATGCCGTTTCACCGTGACGAACCATAAAAAGCCTCATTCGGGCTCACGCTCCTTTTCAGGCTGACGGACGGTCAGCGCGCTGCGGGATAATCGCCCTCCCAGCTGTGGTCTTTTGATATCTGACTGTCTGTCAGCATGAAGTAATCATACACAACTCGGCAGGGCGTGTCGGGAAGCGGATCGTCCCACGTCACGTCGATATGGCGCCACTGACCGTCAACTCTGACCATGTTCCACGAGTGCCTGCCGCCGGTTTTGCCGCGTATGATGAGACTCTCGACGCCGGCAAGACGGCACAGGAGCTGAAAGGCGGCAGAGTATCCGTCGCATGTGCCTTCTCTCTTCACGAGGACTGAATGGGCGTC
>JAXEJY010000214.1:0-10236 GCA_034101315.1 Pyramidobacter sp. | reverse complement strand
CCGATTCTGCCGAGTCCCATGATGCCGAGCGTCTTTCCGTCCAGCTCAATCAGAGGATAATCCCAGTAGCACCAGTCTATGTTGTTCTGCCATTTTCCTTCGTGCACAGTGGCGCTGTGGTGTCCGATATGCAAAGCCGCTTCAAGAATCAGTCCGATAGCGTACTGGCTGACTGCCGCGCTGCCGTAGGTCGGAATGTTGGCGACGGGAATGCCCTTTTGCTTTGCGTACTCGACGTCGATGATGTTGTAGCCCGTGGCAAGCATGTTGATGAATTTTATGCTAGGGCAGGCGTCGATGACGTTCTTGGAAATGGGAACTTTTTTCGTGTAGACCATCTCGGCGTCGCCAATGCGCTCGATAATTTCTTTTTCATCGAACTGCGATGTCCTGTCATAGACTCTAAGGTCGCCAAGCGCTTTAAGATCGTCCCAGTTCAAATCGTCCGAATGCACCGTGTAGCCGTCCAGGATAACAATCTTCTTTGAATTCTGCATTGTTCACTCACCCTTATTGATTGATATGCGTTCACTGACATTGGAACAAGGAGTTCGGGAACGAACTCGCCCGTCTCGGTTCGCTTCATCACGTTAATGTACCGTGCGTTCATTTTACAGAAATGAAAAATAATTTGTCCTGATAAAGGCGCGTTAAAATAGCACTTTCGGCTCATATAACTGCACTTTATCAAAACTCGCGCATTTTATGCCGCAGACGCTCCGCTGTGCGTGAAAAAGAGGCAGAAAACGCTTTGACTGCTGCAATGCTGCAAAACGTTTTCTTCCTTCGTCTGTCAGGAAAGAACCTCTAGTTTCTCATGCGCGGCGGCATAAGGCAGAAGTTCGTCTGAAACTTCAATCACTCCGAGCTCCAGCGTGTTTTTTATCCGAACGATTTTGAGGTGGTCTCTGTCAGCTCCGCGCGCCAGCTGAATGGCAAAGCGAATTGCCTCCTCTTCTGTGTCGGCGGTGATGGGGATTTTAGACCCCTCAGGGGACTTCACCGCGAGGGCGTTGGCGTACATGAGCGGCAGATTCAGCTTATTCAGGACTTTTCGCGTAATCACGTCGAAAATCCCCACGCCGACTGCGTTGCCATGGGACTCGTCCGTAACGTCGAACAGAACCATGCGCTTAATCTTTGGAACGGGCAGGACGAACTTCTTTAAAAGGAAGCTCTTGCCCAAGATGTTGGGGTCAAAACCTGAGCCGGAGATGTTCTTTCCGATTTCGTCGACGATGAGCACGTCGATGTCGGGAATCATCAGCGTCGGCATATAGCTCTTCGCAATTTTCACGAGTTCTTTTTCGCGCTCGATGATCTTCTCTGACGGGACTGTCTCGACCATGGCTGTTTCGTCGTAGGCGTTTTCAAGGATTGCGATGCCGAATCCGACGGGGGCTTTGTCCATGATCATCCGGCTGGCTTCCATGAGAATTTCGGCAAAGTGATCGAATTCCGCCTCATGAACTGCCGAACAGCCTTTTTGGTTGCCCAGCCCGATGACGAGCATCTTGCACAGGCCGCTCTGAATGTCTCCGACGAAATCAGTGTGCAGTTTGACTCGGTTAATCGGGACGATGAGATCTGCTTCCATCGCCGCGCGGTCAAACCACACGCTGACTCCGCAGGACGTCTGTCCGATGTAGTTCACGTCGACTGACGTGACGACGGAAACGCCAATGTTTTCCTCTGTAATTCCGTATGAGGCGAGAACTTCTCTCTGTCCCTCGGGCGTTCCTCCGCCGTGACTCCCCATCGCTGAGACGATAAACGGCTCTGCGCCGCGGCTTTTGAGCTGATTCACTGCCTCTTTGACAATTTTCTGCAAATTCTTAATGCCTCGGCTGCCGACTGCGACGGCGACACGCGCGCCGGGCTTTATCCGTGACGATATTTCTTCTTTTGAAAATTCTTTGCGCACCTGCGCTTCAACGTCGTCAAGACGCGGGCGAGGAAAATTCTGGCGCACTTTGTGCATGGCAGGAAGCGGATACAAAAGCTGTTCTTCCAGCAGAATAGGCATAACTTAATCCCCTCCGAATATTAGTCGCACACATCCTCTTTGGCTGTGTACCAGCGGAACTTCGTGGCGAACATCGCCGCTTTTGCGTACTGCTTCGGGGTCATTCCCTCCGATTTTGTAAACATGCTGATGAAATAACTGGCGCTCTTGTAGCCGACCAACTCGCCTGCCATATTTACGCTGTACCCGGCGCGCAGGAGCGACTTTGCCTTGAAGATGCGCACATTCGTGATGTATGAGTTGAGCGTGAGCCCTGTAACTTTTTTAAACGTCCGGCTGAGGTGAGATTTGCTCAGGAAAAACACTTCGGCAAGCTTTTCCAGTGAAAGCTCTTCAACGTAGTTCTGCTGGATGTACTGGATGATCGGCAGGATTTTGTCGGGCAGCTTCTCGCTTTCCGGCTGAATGCCGCCGACACGCGCCGACGCAAGCAGATAATTGACTTTTACGAGAATCTCCGCAAGGCAGAGTTTGCTGTAAATGTCGCGAGCGTAGACTTTGCACTCCGGATTGAGATAGCAGCGAAGACGCTGCATTTTGCCCAGCATGTCGTTCAGATCCTCATCGTTGAGCTGACAGCTGCGCGCCAAGTGATGCTCATGAAAGACTGCCGTCAGGTCAAAATTGCGCGTTGATATGCCGGCAACCTCCTCTGGGTCAAAGTGAACGGCGCAGAAACGGTACGGCCCGTCATCGTTATTTCCGACACTTCTGTGAAAATCAGTGCTCCGGATAGCGAAAAGAGAGCCTTTTCTAATAGGATACGCGACATCGTTGATATACATCTGTCCGCCGTCTGAAAGCGACAGAAGAATTTCCGGGTCTTCATGAAAATGAAGACTGACTCTGTTCCACGACTGTGTCCGAAAAACAACCAGCATGACGCATCACATCTTTCCACAAACCAGATTCAGGCATGATCCTGTTTCATCAAAAATACACCAAAAACGTTTTTTTGACATGCAGGCTCCCGACTCATTTTATGGCAAACCTGCGCTCCCCGTTCATGGCTGAGCGAGGCGCGCAGGTTTTTGCGAACATCATATTTTTCTACTTTATTTATCTTTGAAATAAATGACGCCGAACACAGTAACAAACGAAGCGATCAGCCAGAGAATCACAAACAGATTTGCATTGTGATACATCATGGCAGTTTTTTTCATGACAGCCATGAAGCCCGCAAAAGCGACTAGGAACGACCATCTGATGTATTTTCTCATGTTTTACGCCCCCTCTGCGCTGCTGAGCGCGTTTTCTTTTTTGAACGAGCGGTAGTTCAAAATTAGGATTGTCGCCTCTAAAGCGATGCCGAGAAGCGTGAGATCCCAGCGCGGTGTCAGCGAAGCCAGCGAGCACGCAAGAAGAATCGCGCGCTCAACGATGTTGAGTTTGGCGTATGCATACCCTTCAATGACCGCCGACATGGCAATGACGCCGACAATGCATCCGACGCCATTGATAAGGATATCAACTGCCGATCCGATCATGAGCAACGCCGGGTTGTAGACGAACGTCGCAAACACGAAGAGCCCGGGAAGCCCAATAAAGAATCCGCTGCGCGCCGTCTCCATGGGACCGGCTTTGGCGATGCCCGCCGCAGCAAATGAAGCAATGGCGACCGGCGGAATGATGTTTGACAGAACGCCCCAGAAGAGCGCATACATGTGCGCGGCAAGCGGCGGAACGCCCATCTTGAGGATCGGCGGAATGACTGTGACGACCATGATGATATACACCGCCGTCGTCGTCAGTCCCATGCCGAGGACGACTGCCAGAATCGCGGACAGAAGCAGAGCAATCCACAGATGTCCGCCTGAAATGCTGACAAGCTCTGTGCCGAGTTTCAGTCCGACGCCGGAGAGCGTCGAGGAGCTGACGATGATTCCGGCAGCGGCGCACGCCATTGACGTGACGATTGTCGCTTTAGCGGCGGCTTCGCAGACAGAGACAAGGCTCAGCGCGCCGGGACGGCTGGATTTCTTGAGGAAGCTGACAGCAAAAAGCCCAACAATTGACCAGAAGCAGGCTGTTGCCGCCGTGTAGCCGGAAATCAGGAAGTACACGAGGGCAATGATGGGAACAAGGAGGTGCGCGCCGTTTTTGAGAACTTCTTTCACGACGGGCAGTTCATCTTTATTCAGCACAGGAATTTTCATCTTGCGCGCGTGGAAATCGACGATTGAGAACAGAGCGATGTAGTAGCACAGAGCGGGAATTGCAGCCGCAAGAGCCACTTCAAGATACGGAACGCCGAGATACGCCGCGACGACAAAGGCTGTCGCTCCCATGATGGGAGGCGTGAACATGCCGCCAGTGGAGGCGCAGGCTTCAACACCGCCGGCAAATTTGTTCTCGTATCCAATTTTCTTCATCAGAGGAATAGTAAACGTGCCGGTCGTCGTGACGTTGGCAACAGAACTTCCTGAAAGCATCCCGAAGAACGCGCTGCCGACGACGGCGGCTTTCGCCGGACCGCCTTTCTTCGCGCCGAACGCGCCAAGGGCCAGATCGGTGAACGTGCGTCCCGTCCCCGTTTCCTCCAGAAACGCGCCGAAAATCAGGAACAGAACGACGAACGAGGCGATAGAACCAAGGGGCATTCCGTAGAATCCGCCCTCCTGCATGAACATGTCGAGCAGCAGTGACTTGAGGCTTGTGCTCGGCCCGTAGAAAATCCAGAACATTTTGTCGCTGAACAGCGCCTGGAAAGTGAAGAAGATCGCGACGAGAACCATGGGAAGCCCAAGCGACCGCCGCGTTCCTTCAAGGACGAGGAACCACAGAGCAATGCCCATGTATATATCCCATGCCGACGGCGCTATCTGGCGGTACTCGAACGCCTCAACGTCCCACAGATAATAAACCTCTATTGCCAGCGTCGCAAAAATGCAGAGCGCGTCAATAATCGTCCAGACGTTGAGCTTTTCGCTCCAGGACTTTCTGTTGAGCGGATAGACAATAAAGCACAGAACAAGAACTCCGGTCAGGTGCAGAGAACGGTAAAAATGCGCTTCAGGGTGACCGAACATTCCGGTGTAGAGGTGGAATGTAATAAACGCAAAAGACAGCCCTACGATGATAAACGCGAGCACTTCGCGCCAGCCAATTTTCTTGGCGTTCAGCAGGCATGAAACAGCGTTCATCCGAGAAGACTCTTCAGAATGAGCCATGAGCGTCCATCTCCTTTCTGTTGTGCAGCGTTCAAACTCTCTCTAAAATAATGGGAATAGCGCAACGCCGCCGCGCTATTCCCAAGCTCTCAAAAAATGCTATTTCACTTTGAACCCTTTTTCTTCGAGATACTTTACAGCACCGGCGTGAACAGGGATATTGGCGACCTTGGCAACGTCTTCAGGGTTGCAGATCTTGGGCCAGCCGCGGGCAGCCGTAGCTTCAAACGGGCCGTTCTGATAGCCTGACTCAAAAATGGTCTTAGTGATGATGTAGACGAACTCCTCGGGAAGGTCAGCGTTGCAGACAATCGTCGTGGGAACGCCGACAGTCGTTACGGGATAATTCTGCTGCTCGTACGTGTTGGGCTGCATCGTCGCTTTGACATAGCCTCTCATCATCGGATCCGCGAGAAGTTTATCGGCGTGTGCGTCATCAAGTCCGAGGAAGCGGACGCCAGGCTGGATAATCAGGTTGACGATGCTGGGCATCAGTCCGCCGTATGTGCCGATGAAATCCATGTGTCCGTCCTGCATCATCGTTGCAGCGTCTTCCCAGCCCAGTCCCATGACGTCGCCGCCGGCAGCTTTGATGTCGTTAAAGGTCATGTCATAGGCTCTCAAAACAGCTTCAACAACCATGCGGTCGGTCGAAGCGATTTTTCCGCCGTTGATCTTTCTGTTTTTCAGATCTGAAATGTCTTTAATATCTGATTTTTCGGGGACAACAAGCTGCAGAAGCATGAGCTCCTGCGTCCCGACGAGACGGAGATTTTTCAGAGAATCCTTAAACGGATCAAGTCCTTCATACGCCAGAGACTGACTCTGCGCCGTCGTCAGCGCCAAGTGCATTTCCTTTCCTTCGTTGACGAGGGCTAGGTTATACATGCCGGAGGTGGACTGGATTGAGCAATGAACGTCCATGCCGGCTTCTTTGAACGCTTTTTCAAGCTCTGAAGCAAGGACAGCGGAGACAGGATACCAAATGCCGCCGGGAAACCCCGTGCCGATCTTGATAAATTTGGGGTAGTCTTTTTGAGCGAAAGCTCCGCTGGCGCTGGAAAAAATCATACCTACACATAAAATACAAACTGCGAGCACGTTAAATCTTGAACGTTTCATTCTTTTCCCCTCCTGTGCACTAACTCATCTGTCCGTGCGCAAAACCGGCACGATAAAGAGCCGAAAAGCGCGCCATTCTCCGCGCGTATCGCAGACGTTCCGTCCAAAGCAATCCTCTGCAATCACCTCTCCCGTACAATGCACTGTGTCTTTTTTGTGCAAAAAATGAGAGCGAGCCGCCAAGCACGCTCACTGTTTGAACACAATTCATCGCGCCGCAAGAATCAGCCATACACGAAGCCTCTCAAACAGGAAATAAACAGACACTCCATCGATAAACATCTGTTTGATTTTCGTCAAAGGCAAAACATTTCTTCATTCCGGATCGTTCTGTTTTTTTGAGTCTTTGTATTTCTGCTGTGTATACTGAAATCTTACACTTATTTTTTAAACTGATGTTGTGTTATTTTGACACAAAAATGTAGCATTTATGCTCTTAAAACAGCGGTCTCATACTAACTTATCTCAAACAAGGACAAAATCTGTCGCTTTTAAAGAGGATCTCTAGGCGAATTATTATTATTTTTGCAGTAATGCCTTTTTGAGATTTTCGTTTTTTTGAATTTTAGTGCTCAATAACGCAGGATGGCAAACGAAGCCGCTTTCTGTACAGAAAAACCCGGTATGTCCGCTTGAAAACATACCGGGTTTTAGGCGATCACTTCACAGCTTCGCGCTGTCACAGTCAAAAACAGGAGACAGAGTTAGCAGGGCTTTCCGCCTTTCCAGACTCTGACTTCCTGCTTGTCCGCGTCGACTTCGACGTAGTCGCCGTCTTCAATGACTTCGTACGGATCCTGTTCGAGACGGTCAACCATTGTCGAGCCGACGACGACCGCTGAGGAAACAATAACGGGTTCGACGTCTTTAACGATAATGGCAGCCGGCAGGTTGTGCTTGATCCACAGCTGATAAAATCCGTCGACCTGCACGACAGAACTGCCCTTACCGGACTTTACGACGAGGACTTTGCCGGCGATGCTTTTGCCCTGAATCGCGTGATTTCGTTCAATCACAGTTCCCGTGGACGGATCGGTCAGATAGAAGCACATGGCGTCGGTAGAAACAACGGCTTCGCCTGAGCCAAATCCGCTGACGATTGAACGGCATTTATACGTTTTCATCTTCTGTTCCATCAGTCAAGTCTCCCCTTCACAGCGGCTTCAACGCAGTCAGACAAACGGCGAATGGCAAAGGGCTGACCGCGGCGTTCACGGTAATACGCGCACTTCGGCGAGTCGGTAACGCCAAGAGCGCCTTCAAACGACTTCCAGCACGGCTCGTCGATGCAGGTGTTGCCGACCATGCGGACGCCGAGCAGTTCGAGGCGCTGGCGGAGATGCGACTTTTCAGCGAGCTCGACGGCAAACGGCGCGGCAAGAATCCAGAACGCTGTAGAGCTGCACACGCTGCGCCCTGCCAGAAGGCGTTCAACGTCAAGAAGCTGATCGTATGTGTAATGGGGGCAGCCCAGCATAACGAGATTGATCTTACCAGTAGCCGGTGTCAGCATTTCTTCTTCAGCTTTCAGGTCGGCGTTCGTCAAAACGCACTCAGCCGCCGGCGCTTTCTGACCGCCGAACGCGGCTTCAAGCGTCGGCGCTTCGGGGGTAATTCCCACCATGTGGTACATTGCGACTGACCCGCTGGTCGCCGCCTCAGCGCCGAAGTAGAGGTAGTCTTCCTGTCCGGGGCGCACGGCATTTTTAAAGCGCAGAACGGGATTGCGCGAGCCGGCAATTCTGCCGACGACGTGACCGAGCATACCCCAGTCATAGCAGTCGTTCAGATCTGCGTCGACGTCGATGAGAAAATCGCCGCGGCGGTTTTCGTCAAGATGAAGTCCGTAATACGGCGTCTTGCCGATGACAGCAGCAGCAAGCGCGCTGACTGAGGACTCTCTGTTTGAACGAGCGCCCAGAGCGGAGTTGACATACGGCGTCGCGCTCGACTCTGAGAACGCGATATGCTCGCCAAAAAACGGAACGTTGGAGCACAGTCCGGGGGCGCAGTGATACGTAAGTTTTGCGCCGATTCGGCGGTACGCGTCGCCGGTGCGGTTCGCCAGCTCAAGCTCGGCAGGCGTCACGTCAAAGTATTTCGTCAGATAGTCGGTGTCCCAGTAGGGATTTGTCGTCGGAGGAACAGCGCAGACAGCGCCGCCGCTGACAAGCAGCTCGCACCAGTATGTGTCGCCCTCCTGACCGCTCAGCGCCACGTGAGCGCGTTTTATGGGAATCAGTTTTTCCGCATCAAACGTCAGCCCAAGGGCATACAGCAGTTCCATCGCTTTCTGTTTTCCCGCTCCTTCATGTCCGTCAAGGATGCGTTTTTCTTCGTCAGTTAAAAACATTCCCTATCACCTCTCAAACCGTCTGCCGCTTGGAAGCGGCATATACAAAACGATGGCTCTTGTGTGCAGAACAAGAGCCATCTGTGTCATCGGCGCTTAGAAGAACGTCTGCTCTGAGACGTCGGTCGAAAGCGCCTTTAAAGCGCGTTCCATATACTTTTTCTGCATTGTCTTCTGATCTTCGGCGGACAGAAGGGGGTCGCTGCATGGCGAGACCAAGCCAATGCCGGGAATAATGCGGTTGCTTCCCGTAACCTTAGCGACGGAGATAAGGTTTGTAATATGGACAATCGGAATACCAAGACGGTCAATTTCTTTTACCATCGTTGCACCGCAACGAGTGCAGCTGCCTCAGGTACTGACCAGAATCGCGGCGTCGACTCCTTCGGCTTTGAGCGCTTCGCCGATTTCGTGGCCCATGCGGCGGGCGTCCTTGAGCGTTGCAAGGTTGCCGGTCGTCGAGTAGAAGTTCTTGCTCAGCTCTCCAAGCTGGCCGCTCTTCTCAAGCTCGCGCAGCGATGAAAGAGGGAACATGACTTCGGGGTTGGCGTTGACGAAGTCGGTGTTGATTCCGCAGTGGACGCTGTAGAAATCGCCCTGCTTCAGGACATCCTTGTCGCCGATGTCGTAAATTCTCCAGATTGAGCAGGTGCCGCCGGGGATTCTGTCGGGGTTTCCAAGGGGAACAAGTCCGCCGGTGCAGACGAAGGCGATTTTTGCCTTGCCCATATCGGCGACTGCCTTTGACGGAATGACGTTGTCGCGGGGCTCAATCTTCAGCTCGGTGACAAAGGGCTGACCGGCAAGCTTGGCAAGCAGCATGTCAACGGCGCGGTCGGCTGCAGGCTTATCGGCAAAAACTTCTTTTCTGATGCCGTGCGAGAAGTATCCTTCGGCGTCTGCCCAGAGAATCTCTTCTCCAGCAGCAAACTTATTCACGATCGCGGCGATCGCGGCGATATCCTGACGCATTTTTGCCGCGCCGGCGCCGCCCTTCATGATGTAGAACGCCTCTTCCTTGAACATATCGACGCCGGGGTTTTCCTCATGCATGCTGGTGACTGCGAAAGCGCCGTACTTCTCGTGGGCGAACTTGCACATTTCGCCGCACGAAACGCCGTAGCGTCCTGCGCGGAACGCGGGACCGGCGATGACGACGTCAAAGTCCTTGTCCTTGAGCATTTCGGCGATTCTGCTGAGCGCTTCGTCCTTATGGCTTGCCATGAAGTTGTCGCCGCAGATAATCGTGTGGGTGATCTGAACGTCTTTCAGAGCTGCCTGGAGTCCGAGTCCCGGACCCAGAGCGCCTTCTTTGATGACCGGCTCAAAGTCGGCGTCATTCTCGCCGCCGACGCCGCCGAAAAACTGGTTGATGTAGTATATCGCTTTTTTCATCAAGTTATCCTCCCTATGACTGAGCAAAGATCAATAATCTTTGACTGTCTTCGTCGTAAAGCCTGCGTTGTTGGTGCTGTCAACAATCATGCAGCCGTTAACGATCAGCGAACCGTCTTCGCGAAGGCTTGGCCCGTATTTATCATGCGCAGTCCATGCGGCATGGTAGA
>JAXEJY010000213.1:0-2774 GCA_034101315.1 Pyramidobacter sp. | reverse complement strand
TGTGTTCATGATGATCTGCTCACCGCTGTTCAGGTCGCTGGCGAACAGCGTCAGCTTGCCCTCGCCGTCAACGACGACCTTGCCGACCTGACCGCGGATATAGTTGACGCCGTACTCCTCGACGGCGCGGCGGTAGAACTCGTCAAAGCTCTTGCCGGGCGTCCTGACGTCAATATAGAACACCGTCACTTTCGTGTTGGGGTATTTCTCGCGGATGTACATGGCGTGCTTCGCGTTGTACATACAGCACACCTTGGAGCAGTACGTTTTGCCGCGACCGCTCACGTCGCGGGAACCGACGCAGGAGATGATGACAACTGACTTTGGCTCCTGATGGTTTGATGGACAAACCAGATGGCCTTCCGTAGGGCCGCTCGCGTTCGTCAGTCTCTCAAGCTGGAGCGAAGTGATGACGTCCTTGCTCTGTCCCCATCCCAGCTCTCCGAAATCCTTGAGGTCAAGCAGCTCAAATCCTGTCGCCAGAACGATTGCACCGTACTTCTGCTCAATCAGCTCATCCTGCTGTGTGTAGTCAATTGCGCCACTTGGGCACACTTTGGAGCAGACGCCGCACTTGCCCGTTGTGAACATCGCGCAGTTCTCGCGGTCAATCACAGGAACTTTCGGCACAGCCTGAGCAAAGGGAATGGTGATGCATCCGCGGAGCTTGAGGTTCTGATTGAACTCATCGGGAACGTTCTTGAACGGGCATTTCTCGACGCAGACACCGCAGCCTGTACACAGTTCACTTTTCACGCTGCGCGCTTTCTTGCGGATCGTGACGTCAAAGTTACCGACAAATCCCTTTACCTCTTCCACTTCGCTGTACGTGTACAGAGTGATGTTCGGGTGATTGGCGACGTCAACCATTTTCGGCGTCAAAATGCACGCAGAGCAGTCCAGCGTGGGGAATGTCTTATCCAGCTGCGACATCTTTCCGCCGATGGAAGGCTCTTTCTCGACGATATCAACCTGATATCCCGCCTCGGCGATGTCAAGCGCGGTCTGAATGCCGGCAATTCCGCCGCCGACGACAAGAGCGCGCTTTGTTACAGCGCTTTCTCCGTTAAACAGGGGCGTGTTGAAGCGCACTTTGGCGACAGCGGCGCGCGCCAGCTGAATTGCCTTGGCGGTCGCCTCAACCTTGTCCTTGATGACCCATGAGCACTGCTCACGGATATTGGCGATCTCGACCAAATACGGGTTGATGCCGATCCGCTCAGCACATTTTCTGAACGTGGCTTCGTGCATTCGAGGCGAGCAGGAGCAGACGACAAGCCGGTCAAGCTGGTATTTCTCGACCGACTCGCGGATGAGTTTCTGTCCTTCCTCCGAGCACATATATTTATAGTCAGCGGCGAAGGCGACATCGGGAATCTGTTTGACAGCTTCCACGACGGCGGCAACGTCGACTGTGGCGGCGATATTGCTGCCGCACCAGCATACAAATACTCCGATTCTCTGCATGGCGTATTTTCCTCTTCCTACTTGTTGAACTTACGGAACGCCGCGACCAAAGCCTGCTGAGGCATATCGGGATCAAACCCGGCAACGTCATCAGGCGAGAGCTTCTCCGCGTCCTGTTTACGGATCGAGGTGAGGCGCAGCGCTTCCATAATCTTCGCGGGACTTAACCCGCGTGGACAGCGCGCTTCGCAGTCAAAGCAGGAAAGACACTGCCACGGTGAAGTGGCCGCAAGAAGCGTATCGATATCGCCTCTGATGAGATTCCATACGATACGGCTCGGAACGATGTCCATACGGTCGGCAACTCCGCACGCTGCAGTACAGCGTCCGCACTGCATGCAGCGGGTGTAATCGGTATCGGAGAGGAGTTTGATGTTCTCAAGAACTTCGTGTTTTTTCATCACTCCGTCTCTCCTTTCACGCCCAGCGCCTCAGCGAGAAGTTCCGTGAAATAACGTACGCAGAGCTTCTGATCTGTGGCGTTTTTCACAAGATTGTACGCGCACAGCGGGCAGGCGGTGATCAGTTCCTCCGCACCGCGTCCGGCAGCGTTGGAGACAACGCGATTGACCTGACGCTCGCACAGTTTTTTGTCCGTCACCGCCTGATAACCGGCGCAGCACTCATTCCTCATGCTGTAGATGACCGGTTCGGCTCCGAGCGCGCGGAGAAACTCCTCAAGAATCGAGGGATTCTCAACGTTGTCCATCGCCATGACACTGGCGGGACGGAGCAGCATACACCCGTAATAAGCGCCGATCTTCCGTCCTGTCAGCGGCTGAACAACTTTCTTTTTCAGCTTGTCAAAACCGATGACATCGCGCAGGACTTCGAGGAAATGAAGTACTTTTGTCTCGCCCCTGTACGGTTCTTCAAGCGCAAGATAGGTGTTCACGCGGCGGGACGTATCAGAGTCTTCTTTCATGTCGGCGTTCACGCGCTTGATGACATGATGGCACGCGCTGCACAGCGTCACGAGCACTCCGCCGCGGTCGCGGGCGGACGCGAGGGCGCGGACAGCGCTCAGCCGCTCAGCCACTGCGTCTGGCGCCATAGGATACACAGCGCCGCAGCACTGCCATTCCTGGAGCTCTTCCAGAGGAAATCCAAGGACGCGGGCACACTCGCGCGCCGCGCGGTCAAGTTCTTTGGCCTTGGTGGAAAGAGTACAGCCGGGGTAGTAGTTATAAACCACAGGAATTCCCCTTTCAGTTTCTGTTATACGGTTTTATTGTCCGCGTGAATCTTCTTCAGCAGTTCCTTACCGGCGATGCCCGGCTTGGTCATCTCGGCAGGAGCCAAGATGA
>JAXEJY010000212.1:0-7526 GCA_034101315.1 Pyramidobacter sp. | reverse complement strand
GAGATTTATTCGTTCAGGTCAGTCTGCCAGCGTGAGAAATCCCTCGCGAATAGCGTATTTGGTGAGCTCTGCCATGCTCTCGCAGTCAAGCTTGTCCATGATGCGCCGGCGGTGCGTGTCTACGGTGTTCTTGCTGATCATCAGTCTGTCGGCAATCTGTTTGCTGCTGCGTCCTTTGACGAGGAGCTGGAGAACTTCCATCTCGCGCTCAGAGAGCGGAGCAGCGCTGCGCGTGGCATCGTTTTCCAAGAGGCGCAGATAATCCCCGACGAGCACCGTACACGCTTTTGGAGCGAGGTAGATATCGCCGCAGCTCACTGTTCGGATTGCGTCCAAGACAAACTCTAAAGAGCTTTCCTTCAGAACATACCCCCGCGCGCCCGCTTTCAGGCTTTCGGCGATGAACCGTCTGTCGCTGTGCATAGAGATGACGATAACGGCGACGCCCGGAAGCGCCGCGCAGATTTTCTCCGTCGCGGAAATGCCGTTCATGTTGGGCATCGTCACGTCCATCAAAACGACGTCGGGCTTGAGCGCGAGAACTGCTTCAACAGCCTCCGCGCCGTCGGAGGCACTGCCGGATATCTCAATGTCGCTCTCACAGCTCAGAAGACTTTTCAAGCCTTCTCGAAAGAGCTCATGGTCGTCGGCAAGGAAAATCCTGATCACGGACACAGTTCCCCTTTCTTTTTCTCAGAATCATCTTTCAGTTTCAGCGGAGCAAGCAGTGATACGGTCGTGCCCGATTTATTCGAGACGATCTGAAAATCGCCCCCGATGTACAGAAGCCGCTCATAGATGCTGAACAGCCCCAGCCCGGATTTATTGGCATGTCCCGGATTGAAGGTTTTCTTCATGCCAACCCCGTTGTCCTCGACGACAACTTGAATCTTATTCGGTCCTCTGTTGACGCTGATATGTACCGATGTCGCTTTGGCGTGCTTGATGACGTTGACGAGCAGTTCGCGCGACATGCGGTACAAAATGATACAGACGGAGTCGTCGGCGGAAAACTCTTTTGAATCGCCTCGCGCAGAGACATTCCAGCGTATCCCGCGCGGAGACAGCAAGTTATCGGCAAGCGCTTCAAGCGCCGGCGTGATTCCCACTTCCAGAAGAATTGGCGGGCTCAGTTCAAAAATAAGCTGGCGGCTCTCTGAAATTGTCCGCTCCGCAACGGCAATGGAGCGTTCCAGTATTTCTTCAGACTCCTTGGGACTCAGGCAGTTTTCCTTCAGCCGTCTCAGATCGAGCAGCAGTGAAAGCAGGGAATGACCGACGCTGTCGTGCAGATCGCGGGCAATTTCCCGGCGCGTCGCCTCTTCGCTTATCGTCAGCTTCGTGGCAAGCTCACGGAGACGTGACCGGTATTCGAGCAGCTCCATCTGTTTTTCTTTCAGCTGGTCTTCTGATTTTTTGAGCTCCGTCCGGTCAAGGAAAATCGTGGCGACTTTGCTGCTTGACAGAGGAAGTGCAATTGCCTCCAGATATTTGCCGGTGACAGAGCTCTCTCCCTCGCAGTGAACCGCGCAGTTCATGACGACGCAGCGCAGGATTACCTCCGACCATCGCGGCTCCACGGAAGGCCAAACCTGACGGAATGTCTTTCCAATAACGTCTTTGCGGCTGATTTTATTGACCCGCTCATACGCATTATTTACATCAATATAGCGAATAGCGTCCGCCCCGCGTTCATTGACGTTCTCTTCAATTTTATAAAGAGCGATCGGAGTAAACGTCTGTTCAAAGAAGATCTCCTCAAAAAATGCGTTTTCTGTCATGTCACTCCCCTCCGTCCACATTCCATTTTATTATACATTAGAAAACACAAACTTTGACTGCTGTGCTTCGATGAACACAAAGCCGCTGTGGTTTCGAACCAGCAGCGGCTGCAGTTTTTTACATCTCAAACATCCGGCCGCACAATGTGGCGGCAGTGATTGCAGAACCAGTCATACGCGGTGTCTTCCGGCGTTTTCTGCCGGCGCAGACGCTCAACGCTCGTTCCGATGATAAACAGCGGGTTCGCCGGCTCAATCAGATTTTTGCCCTCGCGAGAAAAGCGATGGCAGACTGACTCAAGCTCTTCCTCTGTGTCGGCTGTCAGGACAAGAAGTGTCCAGTTCTCCTGCTCCTGAGAGTCAATGTCCGCATATCCGGGAATATAAACGCGGCGCTGCGCCAGCATAAACATGTGCAGACGCCCGATGACGTCGAATATCTCATCAGGACTCTTATCTGAAGTCCTCACAAAGAAAAACCGATCTGCATCTTTCATGCGGAAAATGTCCTCCGGCGCGCGCGGTTCTTTGCGGTACAGCTCAAAGTCATATCGGTTTCTGAGGACAAGATTGAAGCGCTGAAAGCCAGTCTGCACCTGTTCTTTTTCAGCCCATTGGCGCAGAGCTCCGTCTCCGGGAGCGCCCGTCCGGCGAGCTGCGACGCCCCAGTGAGGGAAACGGTTCAAAAAGCTTTTCACGACAGGCTGCTGCGGCCACACATAGCGAACACACCCGTTTTCCTCAGCCCACAGCTCGCCGCGCGAAAGATTGGGGACGACGGGCAGCTCCTCGTCAACTGAAAATTCTTTGACTCCGTACTGTCCGACAAACGCCCGATCCATGAGAAGATAGAGTCCGTTGTTCCACAGTGCCGAGTCTGGATCAAAGGGACGGATAGGGAGCGCCGGAACGCCCATTTCCTGCGCGCATTTCAGGCGTTCCGTCTCCCCCTCTGGCGTCAGAATACAGCCGTCTCCGCGCTTTTCGACCAGACCGCGCTCCGTCAGCCAGATCAGGGACTGAGGTTCCTCCCCCGCTAAAGCAAACGTTTCCTCATCCCAGCAGGGAAATGAATCTTCAAACAGGAGAAGAGACTGCATCATCAATGCCCTGCTTTTTCTTCCTTAGCAAGTGCTTTCACGAACGACCAGCACGAACACATCATAATAATCGAGAACGGCATTGCTGCTGCCAGCGAAACAGTTTGAAGATTCTGGAGTCCTCCTGTGAGGAGCAGAACGACAGCCAGCGCGCCCATGAGAACGCCCCAGACGACCATTTTGTCCTTGGGCGGGTTCAGATCGCCGCCGGCAGAGTACATCGCGAGGACGAACGTGGCAGAGTTCGCTGAGGTGACAAAAAACGTGACAATCAGCACAATCATGACGGCAGACATCATCTGTCCGAGAGGATAGTGACGGTACATCTCAAAAATTCCGACAGAGACGTCCTTCAAGACACTGGCAGAGATGGCAATTTTGTCAACAATCTCAAGGTGCAGCGCCGACGTGCCGAAAATAGCAAACCACGTAAAGCTGCCGAGCGCCGGAACAATCAGCACGCCCGCGACAAACTCTCTGACCGTGCGTCCGCGGGAAATTCTCGCGACAAAAGATCCGACAAAAGGAGCCCAGGCAATCCACCACGCCCAGTAGTACAGCGTCCAGCTGTCAAGGAACGACTGATATTCGCCGCCGTAAGGCGCCAGAGTAAAACTCTCCTTGACAAGACCGCTGAGGAAGTCGCCGATGCCGGTCATCAGAGAATTGATAATAGGCAGCGTCGGTCCGACAATGCACAACAGCGCCATCAGCAGAAGACAGATAAAAAAGTTGAAGTTGGCGACAACTTTAATTCCCTTTTCAATTCCCAAAGCCGCAGAGCCCGTGTAGAACAGAGCCAGAACGGCGATAATTATAATCTGAATAAGCGTGCTTTTCGGTACACTGAACAGAGTGTTCAGTCCGCTGCTGAGCTGAAGCGTTCCCAGTCCGAGCGACGTCGTAATTCCTGCCAGAGTTGCAAACACAGCCAGGACGTCGACCGTCTTTCCGAAAGCGCCCCGGACGCGTTTCTCGCCGACAAGCGGAATGAAAATAGAGCTGATCAGCCCCGGCGTATCGTAACGGAACTGATAGTACGCAAGAGGCATAGCAATAACAAAATAGCCAGCCCACGGGTGAAGCCCCCAGTGGAAGAAAGAGATCTGCATGGCGTCCCGCGCCGCCTGAACAGACCCAGGAGCAGCGCCCAAAGGCGTTGAACCGAAATGGAACAGCGGCTCAGCCGCGCCGTAAAACACCAGCCCAACCCCCATGCCGGCTGAAAAAAGCATCGCAAACCACGAGATGTTGCTGTGTTCAGGGCGGGAATCCTCACCGCCAAGACGCGCGCTGCCAAATCGGCTGCACGCGATGGCAATGCAGAAAATGACAAAAATGTTCATCGTCAGCATATAGCCCCAGCCGTAGTACTTCGTCAGACCGCCGTTTAAAGCCTTCGCAAAACCGCCGAAAGTCTGAGGCGAGATCAGTCCCCACAGGACGACCGCCAGCGTAATCGTGATGGAAATAAGATAGACAGAATTGCTTTTCTGAGCGGAACAGTTCTTTTCGATCATAAGAAGCCCTCCTTACAGCACAAGTCGAGGGAGAAAGAAGAGCAGACAACGCTGCTCCGCCCTTCTTTCCCGTCATCATTCGGCTTAGATGCTCACCTTAAAAACTTCCGGAGCTTCTATCTGCTTTGCAAGAGAGTCAAGCGCCACGCCGACGCGATGATAGCGGAGCGCCCATTCTTCATCCTTTGAGAGCGTCGGATCGCCCAAAGGATAAGGAACTGATACCGTCGGAACAATTCTGTTCGAACCAACCGTCTTCGCGACGTCAATCAAGTTGCACATGACGACAACAGGAATGCCAGCACGCTCAATTTCTTTGCCCATCGTTGCACCGCAACGAGTACACGTGCCTCAGGTCGCGGTGAGAACAACCGCGTCAACCTTCGCCTGCTTCAGCTCAGCCGCTATTTCCTTGCCGAACGTCGCCGCGTAGTTCTGCGTCATTCCCGTGCCGACCGTTACATAGTAGTAATCATACAGCTTCGCAAACTTGCCTTCCTTCTCGTAAGCACGCATCGCATCGACCGGAACGCCGCGGTCAGGAACAGCGCACATCGCTTCAGGGTCAAATCCAGCGTGAATCGTCTTAAACTCTCCAGAAGGCAGACAATCTCTGCCATCGATGCAGTATTTTCCCCACTTCTGAGCCAAAGCGCTCTGAATGCGGTCAGGGTTATCCGACGGGACAACACCGCTGGACGACACCAGCGCAATCGTGCACTGCGACAGATCTTTCACCGCTTCCGCCGGAGGAATTCTGTCAGTCTTGGGAATGATCAGCTCCGTCTGGAACGGCTCGCCGTTCAGCTTTTTAAGCAGCATATCAATGACGCGGTCAGCCGCCATCACGCCCCCCGGCGCAGGAATTTCACTGCGGATACCGCGCGGAAAATACCCTTCTTCAGCAGCCGGAAGCACAGCTTCGCCCTGAGCGATTTTTTCGGCATATTTCGCCATCAGCGTCAGGTCATCTTTCATAAACGTCGCCTTGCGTCCGCCCCGGAAGATAAAGCAGTCGCTCTTATACTCAGCGACGCCGGGGTTTTCCTCGTTCATCGACGTAATCACCGGAACATTGTACCGCTCCGCGACAGCCTTGCAGATCAGACCGCACCCGACACCGTAGCGTCCTGCCATAAACGCGGGACCGGCGAAAAAGATGTCAAACTCCTTCGTGTCCAGCCAGGCAAAGATCTCCGCCAGAGCCTCTTCAGTGTGGTTCGTAATATAGTTGTCGCCGCAGACACACGTGTTCGTCACTTCAACGTGCGGCATCATGTTGTTCAGCATCATTGAACAGCCGATGAGACCGTCATGGAAAATAGGCGTGCTGTCCGCCGCGTCCTCGCCGCCGACCTGCCCGAAAAACTGGTTGATGTAGTGAATGGCTTTCATCCGTTTCGCCTCCCTTAGAAATCAGCGCAGCTTCTGCGGGAATAACCGCTGATGTGGTTTGCGCAGAACATGCCGTTGTTCTCCATGACACACGTGCCGTCAGGATTGATGCAGCCCTCCCAGCCGCCGGAGTTTCCGTCGCGCGCCAAAGCCTCAAGCTCGCCGATGACCTCAAGAGCCGGCATTTCATAGAACTGAGAGACATTTCCCGTCGTGACAAGAGCGTCAGTGGCAGGATTCATCGACACCAACGGCTGCGACGCGCCGTCTCTTCCCGTCGCTTCGTCAGACAGACCGACCGTCTTAATGCCGAGCCGTTCAAACTCAACAAGCATCGCCGTGTAGTCAACGTCCGGGTTGCCATAGCCCTCTTCCGCGATAACAGCCCCCTGAGCGCCGACAGCGACAGCGATTTGTCCGGCAATCTGAACACAGCGCTGCTTCTCCTCCATCTTCGGATTCAGCGTCGAAAGAATCACGCCAAGGAAGTTAATAGTCTTTCCGTGCTGAGCGTAGAGACGCTTGAGCATCGGGTTCGTCGAGAACTCATACGTCGAAATTTTCGACGAACTCGGCATGAAACTTCCGGACACAAGACATCCGTCGAGAAATTCATTGGGGTGCATCAGAGTCGGCAGCATTCTGTTTCCGTCCCAACCGTAGACCAGCGTGTTGTAGCCGAGCGCTTCCATCTGCGTCTGAGGCTGAAGCACATACACGACCCCCGGAAGCTTTTTAACCTCCTCACTGCGCTCCTCAAGCGACGGCAAGTCATAAACGTCAAGCTCCTCAGGTTCCATGTCGCGGACACACTGAGCAATATGCTCCGCAAGACGCAGCCCCGCCCAGCGAATCGCCTTGTTCTTCTTCTGCTGCTCGCGCTGCTCATCAAGCTCATCCGTGTCAGCGACGAGAACCAAGTTCGGCATATCACCCCAAATGGTGTAGTGCTGATACGGGCCGCCCATGTCAAGAAGCCCGTCCTGGAACCCTCCCCAGTGTTTGCCCACAGAGACGAGCGAAATTCCGTCAAGGACGTGCGTCCGACCGATTCCAGCCTGTCCAAGAGGAGAAGTGACGCCGGGATACGCCCCCGCACCGCCGCTCACCTTGCAGCGGAACTCGACAGAGTCCTTGACAGGACACAGCCGGACCATGTCACCCGGGTGAACAATCTTCAGCTCAGCGTCAGTGATATGTTTGTCTTCACGAACAACGCTCAGAGCCTCTTCCCGGTTCACCGTGAGAACACCGTTGCAATAAGCCGTTGCATCGCCAAAAACGATATTTCTAACCTTAAATTTGCCGATTTCAAGCCTCATCTTTTTCCTCCTCCGATTAGTTATAGATTTATGAGAAAAATATACTTAAAAAGTTAATTCATTCTCAATGAGGAAAAATATGAACCGCGTGTCACGTTTTGGACGACACAAAACGCCGTTATGCTGGTCAGAAAAAAGACAAAAAAAGAGCCAGTACAAACACAACGAGAATTGCTGTGTTTGTGCTAGCTCTTTTATTTTACATCCCCGCTCGTGCGGGGGTCTGCTGAACGCGCAGGAAGAGAGAGAACGCCGCGCAGGTCCATCCCCGCTCGTGCGGGGGTCTGATAGACAGACATATAAAAACAAAAAAGAAAATGGGTCCATCCCCGCTCGTGCGGGGGTCTGGAGTACCCACACCGGATTATCCGCCCAGGCCAGGGTCCATCCCCGCTCGTGCGGGGGTCT
>JAXEJY010000211.1:0-2978 GCA_034101315.1 Pyramidobacter sp. | reverse complement strand
TAGAAAGTTAAGAAAGGAAGAAAAAATTATGCCAGGAAGGTCTAGAACAACCACTCGTCCAGAAGTTAATGCGGATTATAAGTTTAGAATTTTAGATATATTAAATAATACAGATGATCGAGCGCAAGGGCTTCTTTCGTCACGTCGAGGGTGACGTCGCCCGTCGCGCCGTCGATGTCGAGCGTCTGTCCGCCGACGACGTTGTCCTTGCTGACGGTGACGGTATTGCTGCTGTCGGCGTCGGCAATGATGGTCGTCTCAGCAAGGACGCCCTGCTGAATCTGGTCGATGTGTACTTCTGAGACGGTGTCGCCGCTCTCGTCAACGGGCGTGCCCATCCACATCATCGTGATGCCGCTGACGGCGGCGGAGTTGCTGTACGCAAGAGTGTACTTCTCGTCGTACAGGGAGAGAGTCCCGCTCGTCAGGGTGATTCCATCCCTGACGCCGTCGGCTTTGGACGCGAACACGCCGTCTGTCTGCGCGGCGGTGTTGAATGTCTGCGCAGTGTCGGTGTGAAGCGTACCGCCGTCAAGCACGAGTGAGCCGCCCTCTTCCATTGCAAGGGAAATTGCCGCGGGCGTTTCAGCGCTGCCGCCCATAAGAACGCCGCCTTCACCGATGGTCACTGTGCCGCCGTCCTCAATTTTTAACGTTCCGGCTATCAGACTGCCGCCGTCTTTGATGTTTATCGCTGTTGCCGCGCCTTTTTCGCCGCCGTTCAAAGCGCCGTCAGAACGGGCGGCGAAAATGTCTTCGGCGCTGACGAGCGAGCCGGTAATGTTGACCGTCTGGAACGACTTAAATGTCCCGAACGTTCCGGCTGTGTAGGTCAGTTCAGATCCGGCGCTTGAGCCGCACCCCTGAGCGCCGTCAAGAACACCGCTGACTGCCGCGCCGTTCATGAGGACTTTGACAGGGGAGGCGGCGGTGAGCTCAGCGCCTTCGCCGTTGCCGCGCGCGTAGACGTTTCGTACTGTGCCGCTGTCAAGGCTGATTACGACCTCGCCTCCTACCGTGGCTGTTCCCTTCCCGATAACGTGGCCGCCGGCGTAGATGTCGCCGGTGACCGACGCTCCTGCCAGCGTGATCGACACATCGCCGGCAACTTCAGACGTTCCGCCCGTCAGACCGTCGGTTTCAGACGCCGCCGCGCCGCCTCCGTATACATCGCCGTCAACCGTTCCTGAATTCAGGTTGATTTTGACTTTGCCGGCGACTTTCGTCGTGCCGCCGTGCGTCCGCGGATTCCCTGCGCTCGTACCGCCGTCGCGGTTGTGCTCTGAGCTGACGCCGCCGCCGATGATGTCGCCTTTGACCTCCGCTCCGTTAAGGGTGATTGAGACATCGCCGCTGACGATGCTCTGCGCCTGTGCGCCGCCCGCGACGCCGCCGCCGATGACCGCCGCGCCTGTGTCGATGGTCTCAACGCTGCGGTGCCGCTGATTTTCATCGGTCGATTCGCTCTCAGCGCCGGACTCGATGGAGTTGACGATGCCGCCTGACAGGATGAGTGTAGCGTTCTTGACGCTCGTGACAGCTGTGACGGTATCCGTCGGCTCAGAATTTCTGTAGTAAACCTGTGCCAGACCGCCACCGACAACGCCGCCAACTTCGCCGCCTGTGACTTCGACCGACGTGCTGCCGGCTTCTGACGTCAAGGTATACGTCGTATCAGTTTTTATCTGAATTACGCTCTGTCGCGTCTTGCCGCCGCCGAGAACCGCCTGTTTGACAGTTCCGCCGCTTATTGTGACATACGTGTCGCCGGTGACAGATTTGTTCGTGTCGAACGTGTTCATCGCCTGACCGGAGCCGAACACCATGCCGCGGACTGTGCCGCCCTTCACTTCGACGTGCGTGTCGCCAGTTTCTGCCTTTGATTCAAGACCGACCGCTCCGAGCTGGGAAAATCCGCCGCCGAAAATGTCGCCGCCGATGTCGACCGTGGCATCTGTTTCGAGCGTCACGTATGTGCTGCCTTTGACGATACTTGAGCCGCCGCCGCTGACATAGCCGCCTCCCTGGATATCGTCAGTGACAGCTGTGCCTGAGACAGTAACGCGCGTGTCGCCAGAGACAGTGCTTGTGCCGCCGGCCAGCGTACCCTGTCCCACGGCTGCGCCGCCGCCGTACACTTTGGACATCGTGCCGCCGGAGATGTCAATTGTCACGCCGCCGCTGACGCTCGTCGTGCCGCCCTGCGCTTTGGGCAGACTGTCGCGGTGGTGGACTGCGCTCAGGCCGCCGCCGTAAACCATACCGTCGATTTGAGCGGTGGAGATGGCAATGTTGACCGCCGCAACATTAGATTGTGCGTTCTTGCCGCTGGCGACGCCGCCGCCGATAACAGCGGCGTCATTGTCGATGACCTCAATGCTGCGGTGCGTGCCGCTGCCCTCGGTCTTTGCCCCGTCCTTGATGGATTTGACTGTGCCGCCCGAAATGGTGATGGACGCCTTTTCAACGGACGTAATCGCTTGAATGTGGGTGTATTCGTCTGTGTCTTTCTGGCGGTAGATCTGTGCCAGACCGCCGCCGACGACGCCGCCCACTTCGCCGCCCTCAATTGTGACCGACGTGTCTCCCGCCTTAGACGTCAGCGTGTAGACACCGCTCGCAGGAGCTGTCGACTTGGCGTATTCGCGCGTTTTGCCGCCGCCGAGGACCGCCTGCTTGACGACGCCTCCGTGAATCGCGACGTTCGTATTGCCGGTGACCGACTCGACTGTGCCGCAGTTGGCAATTGACTGGCCTGCTCCGAACACCATGCCGTCAACCGTGCCGCCGTACACGTCAATGTGCGTATCGCCCGTTTGCGCGAGCGTCTTCAGAGAGCCTTTTTCGCCGACTGCCAAACCGCCGCCGAAAATGTCGCCGCCGATGCTGACACTGGCATCTGACTTCATCGTGATATGCGTCTCACCAGTGACGATTGTCGTTCCGCCGTTTTTGACATAGCCGCCGCCCTGGATATC
>JAXEJY010000210.1:0-9139 GCA_034101315.1 Pyramidobacter sp. | reverse complement strand
ATGGCATCGACAAGCTCATACGCCTCTTCAACAATGTGAGGACACAGTGTTTCATATGTCTGTTTTCTGTCCCACGGACAGCCACCGGGAGAACGAAGTCTTTTCATCACCTCGACAAGGTGATCAAAGCTGTTTTTATCTTTTTCCACGCATCATCACTCCTGTTTCTGTTCTTCGCCGCGCAGTTTTTTCAGCTCGTCAGCCGCAGCGGCAAGACCTTTCAGACCGCCGGCGCTGAGATATGAACCGTTCTTCAGCACCCACTTGGGCGGCTGAAAGAGATCGCCGCGCAGCGCTCCGTCAAGCGCGATGTACATACTGGCGACACTCATTTTTTCAATCCCCGCGCGGTGTCCCTCGCCGCGGATAAGCGCCGCGTCAAGAAGTCCGCGAACCTGTTCGGGCAGAGGGCCGTATCTGTCCGCAAGCTCTTCCGTCATGGCGTCGTACTCGCTGAAGCTGAGCGACAACAAAAGCCGTCTATACAGACCAATGCGCAAATCCATCTGCGGAACATAGTCCATCGGAATTGTCAGAGGAATGGAGATGTCCGTCAGGACAGTTTTCACGCCTGCGCCCCTCAAATCGTCAACGCGCTCTTTCAGCTTTTTGAGGTAGAGTGTATAGCCAATTCTCTCTTTAAAGCCGTGCTGACTCGTACCGAGAATCTCGCCGGCGCCGCGGATTTCAAGATCGCGCTGCGCCAGCCGGTAGCCGGAGTTCTGTGCGCTGACAGCCCCGAACGCTTCAAGCCGCTCCCGCGTCTGTCCTCCCTGATGTTCGTCATAGAAGAACAGGGCATAGGCATTCTCGCTTCGGCGTCCGATTCTCCCGCGTATCTGGTGCATCTGCGCCAGTCCGAGACGTCTAACGTCGTCGACGACAAGCGTATTTGCTCTCGGAACGTCAAGCCCGCTCTCGATGATCGTTGTGCAGACGAGAATTTCTATTTTCCCGTCGTAGAAACGATTCATCGTGTCTTCAAGAAGACGCTCTCCCATCTGACCATGCGCCACGGCGACTGAATGTCCGGGATACCGGTTTGCAAGACGCGCCTGCACTTCTTCAATATCTTCCACGCGGTTATGAAGATAGTACACCTGACCGCCGCGCGCCAGCTCTCGGCTTATGGCGTCGCACACAAGCCCCCAATCCCAGACGGAAGTAACGGTAAAAACTTCGCCCCGGCTTTTCGGAGGCGTGCTGATGACGGATATATCGCGAATTCCGCGCAATGCCATCGAAAGACTTCGCGGAATGGGAGTCGCTGAAAGAGAAAGCACGTCAAGCCCCGGGTGAGTGACTTTCAGCCGCTCTTTATGCTGTACACCAAATCGCTGCTCTTCGTCGATGATCAGCAGTCCGAGATCTTTAAAGGCGATGTCGTCCTGAAAAAGTCTGTGCGTGCCGATTAAAATATCGACTCTTCCCTCAGCAGTATCGGCAAGGATCTGTTTTTGCCGCTGTTTGGGAATCATGCGCGTCAAAAGTTCCACGCGAATCGGCAGCTCTCCCATGCGCGCGCAGCACGTGCGGTAGTGCTGGAGGGCAAGGACTGTCGTCGGCGCGATCAAAACGGCCTGAGTGCCGCTCTCAACTGCCTTGACTGCCGCGCGGAGCACGACTTCTGTCTTGCCGTAGCCGACATCGCCGACGATGAGACGATCCATTGGCCACGGACGCATCATGTCCTGCTTCACTTCGCGTATGGCGCGCAGCTGGTCGGCTGTCTCCGTGTACGGAAAGCTCGCTTCAAACTTCTCCATCAGCGAGCCGTCGCGCGGGAAAGCGCGTCCCCGCGCCAGCTCCCTTTGGGCGTAGAGCGTGAGGAGCCCCTGAGCCTCCGCTTCAATCTCCGCTTCAGCCTTTTTCCATGCAGAGCGCCAGCGCTTCGAGCTCAGACTGTCAGCTTCTGGCTCTCCCTCGCCGTTCCACGGCGTCAGGCGAAACAGTTCTGACGTCGGGATGATCAGTTTCTGTTCTCCTTCAAACTGGAGGACAATCGTCTCGAATTTCTGGCCGCTGAACTCCTCGACCGACGTGCCGGCGAGCTGGCACAGCCCGTATTTCTCGTGAATCACCCACTGTCCCGGCCTCAAACTGGCTTCAAGATCCAGAGGCATTCCAAAGTCAATCGTCCCGGCGGAGACTTCGTTGATGCCGAAGAGCTCAGCGTCGGAAATCCAGATTTCTTTCAAGTCGTTTACTGCTGTGCCGCCGCTGAGGCTTTCGCCTCGATGCATGCAGACTGACGGGTCAAACAGACTGCCTGTCAGCGTGCGGCTGGTGATATGCACGCAGCAGCCGTTTTGAATCTGACTCGCAATGTATGCCTGCGCCGCCTGAAGATTTCCCTTAAAATACGGCACTCTGCCGTAGTTCAGCTCTGTCTGAACCATTGGATCGCCCGGCAGCACAGCGCGCAGCCGCAGCAGATGGCCCGTGTTCAGCAGAAATTCCTCGTACGCATTCGGGGAAACGCGCTTTCGTTCAGGCGCGACAGCGTTGTAGAGCTCTGCAAACGCCCAATAGCTGTCCTCAAGTTTTTTAGGCTGAACCAGAACGCTTCTGAAATTTCCCCACATAACGCCCTCATCGGGGGAGCTTCCCTGACTGACGCTGCGCGGCGTAAACGATGAAATCTGCTCAAAACTTCTCTGAGTCCGCGGCTGAAAACGACGGATTGATTCGACGTCTTCGTCAAAAAACTCAACTCGCACCGGAGCTTCTTCTGACGGGTCAAAAAAGTCGACAATTCCGCCGCGGACAGTGTACTCGCCAGGCTGCCAGACAAGTTCGGCGCGGCGGTATCCGTTCTCCGCCAGCCATGCCGTCAGGACATCTCGCCCAAGCCGCTTTCCTCTCTCAATAAAAATCCCCGTTTTTCCGAAACGAAGCGGAGCAGTCAGGGCGCCGGGCGTTGCAACGAGCAGTCCGGAATTGGCAGCGCACCATTGCGACAGCGTCTGTCCGCGCCGGAGAAACACTTCGTCGCCCTTCAAGCGGTCTTCGTCCAGAGGCGGTTCTTCCAGCAGGTACGGCTGCACGACGCCCAGCGTTTTTGCGTCAGAAAAGACGCACAGAGCGTCCTGCCGCGTCGGCAGGATGACGAGCGTTTTGCCTTCTGCGCGCAGGGCACACGCAAGCGCCGCGCCGTCAAGAGGAATTCCGACTGACGCTCCGCGCGCCCATAAATGCTCATTTATCTCTGTAAACTGCGACGCCAGGAGCAATCGCCTCCATTCTCCACTTCAGCTGCACGCGCATTTTCTTAAAAAAAAACGGCGAAGGCTTACGCCTCGCCGTTTAGAACTCTCACATCACAGCTGTTTATGCTGCTCATCAGACGCACCGCGTCAGATGAGCACCAGTCAGCGCAGAAACCAGATGCTTTTTCAATTGAACGATCAACAACAGCGCGATCGGCTGCTGAAAAATGCCCTGTCACCCACGCTGCCATGTCGCGCCCCTCCGGACAGCTGCCGACACCGATGCGAAGCCGAGGAAAAGCCTGCGTGCCGAGGTGAGCGATAATTGATTTCAGACCGTTATGCCCGCCTGCAGATCCGGAAGCGCGAATTCTCATGCGCCCCACGGGGAGATTGATATCATCGACGACGATGAGAACGTTTGCCGGTTCAATTCTGTAAAAACGAACCAGCTCTCCCACAGCGATGCCGCTGTTGTTCATGTACGTATAAGGCTTCAGCAGAATCACTCGCTCGCCGTTCAGCAGAAGAGGCCCCCAGCACGCGCCGCCGAATTTGACGGACGAAGCGCCGGCGTTCAGCCTGTCGGCAAGTTGGTCAATGACGTCCCAGCCGACGTTGTGACGCGTCAGGGCATAATCTGTTCCGGGATTGCCGAGCCCTGCAATGAGACGCAAGGGAACTCGTTACTCCGCGCAGTAGAAGTCGATGTGAAGAAGCTCGTCCGTTGCGTAGTTCTTCGTAGCGGACTTGATGACGCAGTTCTTAACTGCGCCGCAAGGAAGAGTTGCGGCAAAGACGAAGTTTTTGACGTCTTTTGACATCAGGTACGGAAGCATGCTCTTCGTCGCGACCTTCACGGAGTAGGTCTGATCCATCGCGGGGCCGTAGATGACTGCGGGAAGATAGCCTTCCTTGCGCAGACGGCCGCAGTACTCCTTGCCTTTGCCTTCACGGCTTTCAAGAACAATGCTGATTGCTTCTGACATGATAATGTTGCCTCCTAAAATTTAAAATTTCTCCAGTGCCCCGACGTCATATCAGTCAAAAAGACTGCTGACTGACGAGTCACAGTGAATCCTGCGTATTGCCTCCGCAAAAAGCGGGGCCATGGACACCTGAACTATTTTATCTAATTTTCGTCCTGCTGGCAATGGTATCGTATCAGTTAAAACGACGGAATCTACCGCTTCGTCGCTCAGACGGTCAATTGCGGGACCGGAAAGAAGTCCGTGCGTCGCAGAGCAGTAGACGCGCGCAGCGCCCAAGCCCTTCAGAGCGCGGGCAGCGTTGACTATCGTCCCTGCTGTGTCGATCATGTCGTCAATCAGGATGCACGTCTTGTCTTTGACGTCAGTGCCGATAATCTCCATCACTTCGCAGACGTTCGCCATGTCGTGGCGGCGGCGTTTATCGACAATGGAAAGTTCAGTTTTAAGAAGCGTGGCAAGCTTGCGCGCGCGGACGACGCCGCCGGCGTCAGGCGAGACGACGACGAACTTGCTGCTGTCACTTGTGCCGATGACGTTCTCTTTGAACCACGTCGCCAGAAGAGGCAGACCGAGAAGGTGATCAACGGGAATGTCAAAAAATCCCTGAATCTGACCGGCATGAAGGTCGGCGGTGACGACGCGGTGAGCTCCGGCATGCTCAATCATGTTCGCCACGAGCTTGGCGGAAATGGGCTCGCGTCCCTTTGCCTTGCGGTCCTGACGGGCGTAGCCGAAATAAGGAATGACGACGTTAATTCGGTCGGCGGAAGCGCGGCGCAGGGCGTCAACCATGACAAGCAGCTGCATGAGGTTGTCGTTAACAGGCTTGCACGTGGGCTGAACGACGAATACATCGTCGCCGCGAACGCTTTCATCGATGGAAAATCCGACTTCTCCGTCAGCAAAGGTAAAATGATGAACCTTTCTGAGACGGACGCCGAGTGACTGACACACTTTTTCGGCAAATTCCTGATGCGCCGTGCCTGAGAGAATGACTATTTCCTTATCGCTGGATAACATCTTCCGCTACGCCTCCGAACTATTCTTTTTCCCGGAATTTTTTTTCCGGACCCAACCATCAATAACAACCTGCCGCCCTCTTGCCACCGCAAGAGACTCTTCAGGAACGTCTTCTGTAATGACAGACCCGGCGCCAATCAGGGCGCGGTCGCCGACTGTCACGGGAGCAACCAGCATGGTGTCGCTGCCGATAAAACACCCCGACCCGATGTGCGTTTTGTGTTTCCGGACCCCGTCGTAGTTGCACGTTACCGTTGCGGCGCCGATGTTCGTTCCCGCGCCAATCGCTGCGTCTCCTATGTACGACAGGTGCGGAACTTTGCTGCCTTCGCCGACTTCGCTCTTTTTGATCTCGACAAATTTGCCGGCAAAAGAGTTCTTCAGCAAATGTGTGCCGTCGCGCAGGAAGCAGAACGGTCCCATTTTGACGCCTTCTTCCGCCACAATGTCCTGGGCGACTACGTACCCGAGACACTGGACGTTCTGTTTGAGAACACAGCTGCGCAGGATCGTTCCCGACTGAATCAGGCAGCCATCGCCTATTTCGCTGTCGCCCCAAATCTGAACGTTCGGGTAGAGGAATGCCTCACCGTGAAAAACGGCGCGCGGAGAGATCCACACCGACGCGGGATCGACACATTTTACTCCATTTTTAAGCCACTTCGCAAGAATCCTGTCGCGCATTTTCACGGAGAGATTCGCCAGTTCCGCAGGGTCATTAACGCCGCTGAGGTTGTCCGCAGGAAGCATGGCGGGACGGACGCTCAGCCCCTTTTGACAGCCCCACGCGATAAGATCAACGATATAGTACTCGCCTTGGCTGTTGCCGCGCGTCAGAGTTGAAAGCCCCTCTAAAAGCTGGGGAACGCTGAACAGGTACACGCCGACGTTAATCTCTGAAACTTTAAGTTCTTCGGGCGACGCGTCCTTCGCCTCGACAATTTTGACTGACGACGCGCCGCGAATGACGCGGCCGTACTGAGCCGGATTGCTGAGGCAGCAGGTCATGAACGAGATATCAGCGCCGCCGGAGAGCTCAAGAAATGACGAGATTTCTTCGGCGGTGATCATGGGCATGTCCCCGTTGATCACAAGCACTCTTTGCCGCGTGCGAAGCCACTCTGAAGCGGACATCACTGCATGTCCTGTTCCAAGCTGTTCTCTCTGCCAGACAACCTGAACGTCGGGAGCCGTTTCTGACAGCCATTTTTCGACATGTTCTCCGCCGTGTCCGATGACGGCTGCGATATCGTCAATTCCCGCCTCTTTCAGGGCTTTTAGGACGTAAAAGAGCATCGGCTCTTCAAGAAGAGGCTGCATGACTTTCGGCAGAGAGCTTTTCATCCGGCTGCCTTTGCCCGCCGCGAGAATCAGCGCGCTGCAGTTAAACGGCTGCGCCATTATCCAAACCATCCCTTTCGTGCAAAGCTGTCATGTGCGCGGACGATAAACGCCGGACAGATTGTGCATTTTTGCAATCAATTTTTTGCAATCCGTGGTATTATACAGAAAACAAAATAAAAAGCCAGAACAGGCAATCATATACTATCATGGACTAAGAGCCTGTCAAGGCAAAGAATGATGAAAAATCAGGAGGTCATAACAGATGAATATCTCGGCAATGCACATGCTCTGTCTGGGGCTTCTCTTTGTCATGCTCATCGTTTTTTCAGTTCTCGGTTTCCGCGCCATGAAGCCGGGCAGCTCTCAGAAAAGCGTTGACGCATTTTGGATATCCATTCTTATTTTTCTCGGCATCCTTGCCGTTTACATTTTCATCTGGGTATCCCCGATTTTGTCGGTCGCGCCGCTGTTTCCGATGTTCATCTTCGGCAGGCTGTTTGTCACTACGCGGCAGAGTCAGAAAAAACTTCCTGAAAAAACAGCCGAAGAATAATTCTGCACGAACCATAAAAGAAACTCCCGTCTGCCGCTTCAACAGACGGGAGTTATTTTTAGGGCTATTGAGACTGTTCGCTTTCCATCAAACGAGCGACGTTTTCAAGCTCTTCTCTGATTTTAATTCCCTGAGGGCAGAGTTTTTCGCACGCACCGCACTTCTTGCACTCCGACGCCTTGCCGCCGAGCGATGTAAACTGACCGTAGAACCGCAGAGCGTTGGCTGGGCTGTCGTACAGATAATAGTTGTTGTACTGCGCAAAGCACTCCGGAATGCGAACACCGAAAGGACACGGCATACAGTACGCGCAGCCGGTGCAGCGCACTTTCATGCGCGACTTGAAGAATTCGCTGACAGAGTCGATTGCCTGCCGCTCGGAAGCGCTCAGACAGCCATGTGGTGACCGGCACGCCGCTGCGACGTTCTGCTGAACCTGCTCAAAGTTCGACATGCCGCTCAGGACGACTGTCGGGAACTCCTGATCCCAAATCCAGCGCAGCCCCCATGCCGCCGGTTCCTGAACCACGCCGCTGGCGTCAAAGATAGCGCGCGCCTCTTTGGGCACAGCAGCAAGCTGACCGCCGCGCAAAGGCTCCATGATGATGACGGACATTCCTTTTTCCATGGCGTCCTTTCCGCCGCGCGGTCCTGCCTGATAGAACCGGTCGATGTAGTTGTACTGAATCTGACAGAAATCCCACTTTCGCGAGTTGAGGATCTCTGAAAAGTTCGTGTAGTCGTCGTGATGGGAAAAACCGGCATTGACGATTTTTCCGGCGGCTTTTGCCTCGTCGAGGAACTCGTGAATGCCGCTTTTCAGGGCAATATCCCAGCGTCCTTTGTTGAGCGCGTGAATCAGGAAAAAGTCGATATGGTCGGTTTTCAGACTGCGGAGCTCTTCGTCAAGAATTTTGTGCAGTCCTTCTTTTGTGCCGCCGGCAAGCCAAACGGGGATTTTTGTCGCCAGGTGAACTTTATCGCGGTATCCGTCCGCCAGACACTCGCCCACAATTTCCTCTCCCAGCTTGTCAAGATAAACATAAGCGGTGTCGATGTAGTTGATTCCGTTGTCAATTCCCCAGCGGACGATTCGCTTTGACTCTTCGCGGTCAACCGTTCCGTCAGGATTGAGAGGAAGTCTCATGCAGCCGAAACCGAGGATGGACAGTTTTTCTCCGCGTGAGCGCGCTGTGTTGTAAAGCATACAAATCCCTCCGTTTTCTCTGACACTCTAAAGGGCGAAAAAAACTGCGGACTGCCGCGGATTTTTTTCGCCCGCTCTGTATGTTTTTTCAGCTACGCCACAGCGTCGCTGGCGCGCATGGCCTGAATGGTCTTGTCGATGAGGTCCTCAAGCGTCCAGCCCAGCATTTCAGCGCCCTGCTTGATAACCTCGCGCGAGCAGCCGGCAGCGAAACTCTTGTCCTTGAACTTTTTCTTCACAGACTTCACTTCAAGGTCGCTGACGCTCTTTGAAGGACGCATGACAGCGACAGCGCCGATCAGCCCTGTCAGTTCGTCAGCGGCAAAAAGCACTTTTTCCATCTGGTGCTCCGGCGCGATATCGACGACAAGCCCGTAACCGTGGCTGGCGACAGCGTGAATAAGTCTTTCGTCAATGCCGCGCTCTTTCAGGATCTCCTGCTCTTTCACGCAGTGCTGTTCGGGATACAGTTCAAAATCAAGGTCGTGCAGAATTCCCACAGCTTCCCAGAAATCCGCCTCTTCTCCGTATCCAAGCTCATTGGCATACCAGCGCATCACGTCGCCGACAATTCGCGCGTGTTTCTGATGAAACTCGCCTTTGTTGAACTCTGCCATTAAATCCCATGCTTCTTTCGGTGTCGGTATCATCGTGTTCCTCCTCAATAGAAAAGCCTGTCCATGCCAGACGGCTGATTTTATAATTTGTATCTAAAAAATTGTAATTGTCCGGCTGAGCTTTGTCAAATTCTTAACGCAGGGTGCTCTCTCCCGTGCAGAGAATGTGCGCGCTCATGAAAAATACAGAAAGGATG
>JAXEJY010000209.1:0-3091 GCA_034101315.1 Pyramidobacter sp. | reverse complement strand
ACGAAAAATACAAGGCAGAATGCGCCAAGCGTCCTATTGCCCGCCTCGGCTCGCCGAAAGACGTCGCGATGTGCGTGTTCTTCCTTTGCAGTGACATGGCTCCGTGGGTAACAGGCTCATCGCTTGTCGTTGACGGCGGCGGTATCGCATAGGAGGAGATTTCAGATGGCAAAGAAGATGTTTCCCTACATTCCGAACTCGGAAGCAGCCGTTCAGGCTGAGATGCTCAAGTACATCGGCGTGAATTCAATTGACGATCTCATTGCCGATATCCCGGAGGACATGCGTCTGAAGCACCCGATGGCGCTTCCTGAAGCGATTTGCGATGAAGCGGGGCTTTTCCGCCACGTCAGCACGATGCTGGGCAAGAACCAGACGGCAGGCGAGCTGATCTGCTTCCTTGGCGCCGGATGCTACAACCGCTATGTCCCCGCGGTCGTCGACGAAGTGGTCAACCGCTCTGAATTCCTCACCGCCTACGCCGGCGAGCCGTACGAGGATCACGGACGCTTCCACGCGATGTTCGAGTATCAGTCGATGATGGCTGAACTGCTCGACATGGACGTCTGCAACGTTCCCAACTACGACGGAAGCCAGGCTGTCGGCACGGCGCTCCGCATGGCGACGCGCATCACCCGCCGCAGTGAAGTGCTTGTCCCCCGCAACATCAACCCCGACACGCTGCGGGCTGTGCAGACGTATCTTCAGCCCGACGTCAAAATCACGTATGTCGACTACAGCTCAAAGACGGGGCGCATTTGCCTCAACTGCCTCAAGGAGAAGCTGACGGACAGCGTGGCGGCAGTGCTCGTCATGAACCCCAACTTCTTCGGCGTCATTGAAGAGAAGGCGCAGGAGATTGCCGATCTGGCGCACGCCAAGGGCGCTCTGATGGTCGCTTATGTTGAGCCGTCGACGCTCGGCGTTCTGACGCCCCCCTCACAGTACGGCGCTGACATCGCCTGCGGCGACATTCAGGCGCTCGGACTCCACATGAACTACGGCGGCGGCGTCGCGGGATTCATCGCGACGGCTGACAATCCCCGCTTCGTCGACGAATATCCCTCGCGTCTCTTCGGCATCGCGCCGACGAGCGAAAAGGAGTGGGGCTTCGGCGACGTTCTGTGGGAGCGCACGTCGTTTGCGAACCGCGACAGCGCGAAGGAATTTGTCGGCACCCACGCGGCGCTGTGGGGAATCGCTGCCGGCGTGTACCTCGCCGCGATGGGCCCGCAGGGCATGAAAGAGCTCGGCGAAGCCGTTGTTCAGCGTCAGGTCTGCCTGAAGAAGTCGCTTGCCGGCGTCAAGGGCGTTTCGCTTGACCGCTTCTCGGGCGTTCCTTTCCAGGAAGTCGTCGCAGATTTCTCCGCGAGCGGCAAAAAGGTCTCCGAGATCAACGCAAAGCTGCTTGAAAAGGGAATCCTCGGCGGCTACGACTTAGGCAGAGCGTTCCCCGAACTTGAGGGCTGCATGCTGCTGGCGGTGACTGAGCAGACTTCGGCGGACGACATTAAGGCTCTTGCCTCGGCACTGGCAGAGATTCTGGCGTAAAGGAGGCCATTTCAATGAACAACTTGGAAAGAATGAAGAAATTTCATCAGGCGAAGTGGAATGAGCCGATCATCTACGAGATCAGCGAGCCCGGCGCGCGCGCCGTCCTCGTTACCGGTCCCTGCTGCGACTGCACGAGCACTGAAGAAGCCCTCGCAACCCTTCCGGCTGGCATGGTCCGCAAGGAGAAAGCCAACCTTCCTGAAATCGCCCAGCTCCAGCTGGTTCGCCACTACAACCACCTTTCACAGGAGAACATCGGCGTCGACGGAAACATCGACATCGGTCAGGGCACCTGCACGATGAAGTACAGCCCCAAAGTCAACGACCGCCTTGCAACGCTTGCCAAGGTCGCCGACATGCACCCCCTTCAGCCCGACACGACGGCGCAGGGAATCCTTGAAGTTTTTCACAAGACGGGCGAGCTCTTCAAAGAGATCTCCGGACTTGACGTGTTTTCAATGCAGCCCGGCGGCGGATCGCACGGCGTGCTCGCTCTGGCTTCAATCGTCCGCGCGTACTGGCGCGACAAGGGCGAAGAAGAGAAGCGCAACGAAGTCGTCACGACGCTTTTCTCTCACCCTGCCGACTGCGCCGTTCCCACGGTGAAGGGCTATAAGGTGACGATTATCCAGCCCGACGCGGACGGCTATCCTGACATCGAAGCGTTCAAGGCGGCAATTTCCGACCGCACCGCGGCAATCTTCTTCACCAACCCCGAAGACACGGGCATTTTCAACGTCCGCATTAAAGAGTTCACGCGTCTCGCGCACGAAAAGGGAATCCTGTGCTGCTACGACCAGGCGAACGCCAACGGTCTGCTCGGCATCACCCGTACCGCCGAGGCCAACTTTGACATGTCATTCTTCAACCTGCACAAGACGTTCGGCGCTCCGCACGGATGCGGCGGCCCCGCTACGGGACTTGTCGCGGCGAAGAAAGAGCTGCGTCCCTACATGCCCGTTCCGCTGGTTGAATACTCGCCGGAGAAAGGATATTACCTCGACTTCGACTTGCCGAAATCATGCGGCAAGATCAAGTCATTCTGGGGCGTCGCTCCCGTCGTCGTCAAGGCGTATTCCTGGATCATGGCGCTTGGCGCAGAGGGACTGCGCGAAGTCTCCCGCGTCGCCATCCTCAACAACAACTACTGCATGAAGAAGATCCTCGCCATCAAGGGCGCTTCAATCAGCTTCCCCAACCACCCCTCGCGCATTGAACAGGCGCGCTACAGCTGGCAGAAACTTAAAGAGGACACCGGCTTCGGCACGGCAGACGTGCAGCGCTGCATCGCCGACTTCGGCACGCACTACTGGTCCAGCCACGAGCCGTGGGTGATTCCCGAACCGTTCACGATTGAGCCCAGCGAGTCGTACTCCAAGCAGGACATCGACGACTACTGCGAAGTGCTTGCCGAGATTTCGCGCATGTGCTATGAAGAGCCGGAGACGGTCAAACACGCTCCCGTCAACAGCACGGTTCACCATATCAACCACGACTATTTCGACGACCCGGCGAAGTACGCCATCACGTGGCGCGC
>JAXEJY010000208.1:0-2443 GCA_034101315.1 Pyramidobacter sp. | reverse complement strand
CTTCTGGCAGCGCGCGGAGCGCTGAGGATGGGCGCCGGCATCGTCGTCGTGGCGTCGGTTGAAGAAGTCCTCACGCCGCTGTCGCTCAGTCTGCCGGAAGCGATAATGGAACGCCTTGACGCGCCGGAAGATCTCGATGATATCTTTGACAGGTGGAGAGAGCGGTGTTCAGTTTTACTTGTAGGCCCCGGACTTGACAGAGATGAGCGCGCTCGCGGCATTTGCCGCCGTGCAGCGCGGTGGAGCGGTCCGTCCGTATGGGACGGCGACGGACTCTACTGGCTGGCGGAGGAAAAGCTTCACCCCAGTCAGTGCTGTGTGACGCCTCATTTCGGAGAGGCTCAGCGGCTGATCGGTCTGCCTCTTGGCGATCACCGCTTTGCAAACGCGCAAACGCTGGCTGAACTGTACGGCGCAGCGGTGCTGAAAGGCCCGCGTTCCGTTGTCGCGCAGAAAAACAGTCCTCTCTGGGATGTTCCGCGCGGCGACAGAACACTTTCAATTCCCGGCTCGGGCGATGTTTTGGCAGGGGCGTGCGCGGCGATGTGCGCCGCCGGTCTGGGCTTTCAGGAAGCTCTTGCTGTCGCGGTGTGGTGCCACGGTGCCGCCGGCGAACGGATTGGACGTCTGCAGGGAAAAGACGGAGCGCTTGCGCATGAAGTTGCTGATATGCTTCCTTTGGTGCTGAAGGAGCTGGTAAACCGTGCGAATCACTCAAAACTGTGACGGCAGCGCCGCGTTTGAGCTGAACGATCTTTGTGATACAGAGACGCTTGGCGCAGCGATTGCTGATTCTCTCCTGCCCGGAATGACACTTCTTCTTGAGGGGGATCTGGGCGCGGGCAAAACGACGCTCGTCCGCAGTATCTGCCGCGCGCTGGGCTGGAAAAAGACCTGCAGTCCCTCGTTCGCGCTCGTCAACGAGTACGCGCGCGCGCGGATTCCAATAGCGCACGCGGATCTGTACCGCATTGAGCACGCCGACGGCCGTGATTTTGGTTTTGATGATTATCTGGACGAAGGCTGGGTGCTTATAGTAGAATGGTCAGAAAGACTTGTGCGGCATGATTTCCCCGAAGTCTGGCAGTGCCGTATGGACACTGTTTCAGACGGCGGACGCGCTTTCACTGTGCTTCCGAAAGGGGATAAAGCCGCAGAAGCTCTGAAACGACTGGAGATGCTGCTTGCATGAGTTCAGAAGTGATCGTGTCCGTAGATTGTTCAAACCGCTGGACGTGCGTTGGGCTTGCCGTTGACGGCGCGCCCCTCGGCGAGAAAAATCTCTTTCTCGAACGGGCTCAGGCAGGGCGTCTTCCAATCGTCACCGCCGATCTGTTGTCAGAGTTCTCCCTGAAAGTGCACGATATAACCTGTCTTGCTGTTGCTGTCGGTCCGGGGTATTTTACCGGGATTCGAATCGGCATGGCGTACGCGGCAGGGCTGGCGTTTGCATTAGGCGTCGGCATTGTTCCGCTCAGCTCTCTTCAAATTACTCTTAGATCGTGTCCCCAGTGGAATAGAGGATTGAAAATACCCATGGTTGCTGCATCCCGTGAACTGGCTTTTTCGTCGTTCTGGCTCGACGGCCGGCAGATCTTGCCGGAAGCTGAGCGTTCCCGCGAGGAAATAGAGCGGGCAGCGGCGGAAATTTCTTCTGAGTACCAGATGTGCGCCGTCGACGATGTCAGGCTTTTCGCCAGCTCATCCCGCGACGGAGTCAGCTTTGTCAAATGCCCCTCAGGGGCGGCATCGGCGCTTATGGCATGGGATTTAAGAGAACACAGGGTAAAACCGGACGCTCTTCGCGCGGAGTACATGCGCGAACCGGGTCTCGGAAATACATAGATTCAGATTTCTCGAAAAACGCGGTGTTTTTCCATATTTTGGGAGGTGAAGGTGTTGGCCAAGAAGTTTGAAGTAGTCATCAACAAGGCGTGGTGCAAAGGCTGCGGTCTCTGTGTAGAAACGTGCCCGAAGAAAGTCCTTGCCCTGAACAACAGGATGAAGTGTGAAGCTGGACATCCTGAGAACTGCATCGGATGCAGACAGTGCGATAATATCTGCCCCGATCTTGCTATCACTGTGCGAGAGGATGAGTCTAACTAATGGCTAAAGTTGAATTCTGGCAGGGCAACGAAGCCCTTGCAATGGGAGCCATCGCGGCTGGCTGCAGATTCTACGGCGGCTATCCCATTACCCCGTCCACCGAAATCATGGAAACCATGGCTGTCGAACTGCCCAAATGCGGCGGCGTGTTCCAGCAGATGGAAGACGAGCTTGGCGCCATGGCTTCGACGATCGGCGCTTCCATTGCCGGTGCGAAGGCTCTGACGGCCAGCTCCGGTCCCGGTTTCACCCTGAAGCAGGAGAACCTTGGCCTCGCCTATGAGGCGGAGATTCCCGTGGTCGTCGTGGACGTCATGCGCGGCGGCCCCTCCACAGG
>JAXEJY010000207.1:0-5513 GCA_034101315.1 Pyramidobacter sp. | reverse complement strand
TGTCCCCAGCTCCGAGAAGGAGGCGGAGGGGGCGGACGATGACCGAAGCTTCTTCCGGGAGGCGGCGCGCCGCGTGCAGCAGCAGGACGCTCCGGCGCTGATTTGACCGCCGCATACGACGCCGCAGGTACGCTGAGCGCGACAACGGTTAGAACTGTAAGCGCAATTACTTTCCCGAAACGCGTGTTCATGCAGCTCGCTCCTTTCTGAAAAATGCAGCAGATAAAACTATTCGTTGTTTGAATTGTTTATGATCGTTCCGAGCAGGAACAGAGCGCCGCCGATAGCGAGAGCCTTGTCGCTATCACGGTGATGGTGTCCGCGCGGAGGGGGCGGTGGCGCCGGACGGTAGCCATGACCGGGAGGCGGGGGCGGAGGCGCCGGACGGTAGCCATGACCGGGAGGCGGGGGCGGAGGCGCCGGGCGGTAACCATGACCGGGAGGCGGGGGCGGAGGCGCCGGACGATAGCTATGACCGGGAGGAGGGGGCGGCGGACGGTGTCCGGGACGCGGAGGCGCCGAAAAACCGCGGGCAGCTGCAGAAGGTTCCGGAGCTGCTTTGACTGCCGCATACGACGACGCCGGAACGCTGAGAGCAATAACAGTCATGACAGCAAGGGCGATCGTTTTCTTGCATGTTGTTTTTTTCATGCGATTCACTCCTTTATAAAATTTATCTGACCGATTCGGTCTAATAGCTGTTTTCGCTGTTCTGCGAAGATCCAAGGAGCAGCCCTAAAAGCAGCGCTGCGCCGCCGACTTTAAGAGCCGTGTCGCTGTCGCGGTCATGATGACTGCGCGGCGGTTCAGGACGGCGATCCTGACGAGGCGGCTGCGGGGCAGGACGTCCGGGCTGAGGCCTGTTCTGCGGAGGCTGGGGCGCGGGGCGATCGGGCTGAGGCCTGTTCTGCGGAGGCTGGGGCGCGGGACGTCCGGGCTGAGGCCTGTGCTGCGGAGATTGGGGCGCGAGGCGATCGGGCTGAGGCCTGTGCTGCGGCGGGCGGCTTGGAGCGGCTTTGGGCGAAACAGCGTTTTCAGCCGCAGCGCGCGTGTTTTTCATCGCGGCAAGCGAAGCCGCCGGAGTGGTAAAGAGAAAACTTCCGAGAAGAAGTGAGATGACGATTCTGCTGTGTCTTTTTTTGTTTAAGCAAAGTATAATGGAGTTGCGCAGAGAACACATCGAAGAAAACAACAATCATTGAGTTGAATTTTTCTTCAGCCGGAAAGCGGAGCGCTTTGCGTGCTCCTTTATCCGCTTAAATTATTATAATAAAATTACGACGAACACACAACAGGAGGTTTTGACTATGGTATCACTCGTTCTTGCCGACGATCATCCTCTCACGCGCGCCGGTCTGGCGGCGTGCATTAAAGAAAAAGAAGGACTTTCACTGCTCGGAGAGACAAGCGACGGTCAGGAAGCGTGGGAGATGATTCAAAAACTAAAACCCGACGTCGCCCTTCTGGACATCAGAATGCCCAAACTCGACGGCATTTCCGTCGCCCGCAACGTAAAAGACGCAAAGCTGCCGACAAAAGTCATCATGCTGACGGCGTACAACGCGCAGCAGTACATCGTCGCGGCGCTTTCAGCCGGCGCTAAAGGATTCATCGTCAAGACGTCTGCCGTTATGGAGCTGAATCAGGCGCTTCAGTCCGTCATCAGCGGCGGCATTTATCTTGATTCGTGCATTGCCAATTCTGTGGACTCAAAAACTCAGGCGCTTGAGCCCATTTCGCCGCGCGAGCGCGAAGTTCTTCTGCTCTCGTCAAAGGGATTCCCAGTTAAAGAAGTCGCCGCGCGCCTTTTTATCACCGAGCGGACTGTTCAGGCGCACATGTCCTCCGTCTACGCCAAATTCGGCGCCAAGAACAAGACGGAGGCGCTGATTTTGGCTCTGAAACACGGCGTCATTCTCGTTGACGAACTCCTTGAGGGAGATCTTCCGTCATGAAAAAACGCCGCTGGCTTCTGCCCGTTATCTGCATGATGATCCTGCTGCCGACAGTCGCAGTGCTCTGCTTTTCTGGTTACGGCATATACCGGCAGCAGCGCGCTATGGTCAGCATGGCAGAACGGTACGCGACAAATCTGGCGCGCTCAATCGTCAGGGAAGAAAGCGGAACGTCGCTTAAATCGCCGATTCAGCGGCACCGCCGCATCGGTCTTTTCCTGAAAATGCTGACGCTGGGACCGCCTGTCCCCGGCTGGATCGCCACAGTCGCTCCCAACGGAACAAAGCTTCAAGGATCGCCGGGCAGCCAAATAACGCCGGCGGTCGCCCTCGCCGTCAGAAAAGCGCTGGTGACGGGAGAACTTCAGCTGTTCACCCTTCAGACACCGAATTTTCCGCCGGCAGCCGCGGCCGTATGCCCGTTCCCTGACGGAATCCGCGCAATTGTCGTCGTCATCTCTCACTATCTCGTTCCCGGCTCAATGATGAAAGCGCTGGCGCTTCAGCCCGTCATGAGCTCTGTCGTCAGCATCATCGCTCTGGCCGGGCTGTTTTTGCTGTGGAAGTGGTGCATTCTGCCGCTCAGGTCTCTTTCGTCGCTGGTCGAGGAGTTTCAGTGGGGGAAAGACGTTCTTGCGCCGCGCGCCGCCGGGCCTCTGCCGGAGCTGAATGAAATGCGGACGGCTCTGTGCGAGCTGTCAGTCACCGCCGCCGACCGCGAAGAACTCAAAAAAAACTACGTCCGCGACATCGTGAAAACGCAGGAAGATGAGCGCACTCGACTGGCGCGAGAGATTCACGACAGTCCTCTTCAGACGGTCGCGTCGCTTATTCAGCGCATTCAGCTGGCGCTTAAGGGACTAAGCAAAGATGACATCAACCGCGAGCGCGTGCGCGAACACCTGACGACAGCGCAGGATGCCGCATTGACTGCGGTGCAGGAAATGCGCGACGTCTGCGACCGTCTTTCGCCCCCGTGGACAGGTCTGGGGGCTGAACGCGCTTTTGAGGAGATTGCCGGCAGGCTTGAGCGGATTCACGGAATCCCTGTCGTCACGTCAATTCACGGCTGCGCCGACTCTCTGACAGAAAAAGACGTCCTTGCCCTCTGCCGAATTATCCAAGAAGCCGCTGCCAACTCAGTCCGTCACGGCAGCGCGTCGGCACTTGACGTTCACCTGGAATGCGGCGATGAAAACATCGTGCTGACCATTCAGGACGACGGCAAGGGAATTACGGGCAGCTTCGACCCTGAGCGCCTCCGCGTGCAGGGACACAGAGGCATTGCCAGCATGACAGAACGCGCTTCGATTCTCGGCGCGTCGTTCTCCATACGGCGCGGAGCCGAGCGCGGAACAGTCATCACTGTGACAATTCCTGCGAACCGCGCCTCTGAACAGTAAAACAACAGCTGCGAAAATTCTGCGCCGAGCAGTTTTTTCGCAGCTGTTGTTTGTTTTACAGTGCCGGTTCTTGAGACACGACCAGAACGGGAGTCTGAATGCTGCCGTCGACGACGTACTCAGAGCGGAAAACGCGCATTGAGCCTTCTTTCAGCTTCCGGCGGCGCGCGTCTGCGCCCGGCTCAGGAGCGCTCGCCGCGGATTCGTCGGGCGTCTGCGGCACCAGCTCAATGACGACTTCGCACGCGCGCTCTGCTGATTTCAATTCGCTCAGCATCTGCGCCAGAGAGGACACGCGGCTGCGTGTCTGCTGGAGTGAGTCCTCCTGATCGGAAGGACTTCCTGCGCGGACGACGACAGCGCACGCTCCCGACAACGAGGGAGGCACTTTCAGCTTAAAACGCCGCGTTTCGGGCTTCTGACGCCACGGACGCAGCGTCACCTCTGCCGTAATTTCTCCGCCTGAGGCAGCATACTGGCTGTCGAGCTTCAGCCCTTCAATGAGAAGCTTTTTATGTTTTGCCGAAACTGCAAAATGAAAATCGATGCCGACGGCGCCGAGATCCTGATAGGAATTGCCGATGACTTTTTCCAGGAGCGGTGAGATGGCAAGCATCGCTTCCCCGAGCGCGTCTTCTTTTGCTGTGACGACGTCGCCCACAGCCCAGTTTCGGGGAACTCCCCTGCCGTCGACGCTGACCGTATAGCGGACTGTGCCGCCGGAGACTCTGCCCATCACCGTATCGGCAAGCCCTGAAACGAGTTCGGGCAGGAGCAGAAGGACGGCATACTGGTCGCTGAGCATCTGAAAGCGCTTTAACGTTTTTTTGCCGCTGTCGAGGTCTTCGACTCCGACGCTGACAGAAACCGCAGGAGCATACCGTCCCAAATATCCGGCGATGCCCTCAGGCCGGTCCTGCGTTACTGTGCCGATGATGTTGGCGGCAGACGAGAGCTTAAACGGCGACTCAAGACTGCCGACGATGCCGTGAATTGTGTTGTAGGCTATTGGATAGGCAACAGCGCCCCAGTTTTTAAAGCTGTGTCCGAACGCAAGGAAACGGCCAGAAGAGTCAACAGCCGTCAGCGTGCCGCAGACGTTGAGCGCGACGTCCCCCCACGCCAGAAGCGCAGAGACAGACGCGCCGGGAGCTGGACGCTGGCGCGGCCCGGGCAGAACGTGATTGTCGTCAGAGCCTCCGGTAAGAACTCTGCCGCCGAGACGGCTCTCGAGCTTTTTCATCGCGCGGCGGCTCACGCCGTCGGCAATAATGACGTTTTTCCTTTCAGAGCTCGCTCCGACATATCGCGTGTACAGTTCGTCAAACTTGGAATCCAGTTCAGTTCTGACCTTCGGCGCAGCGATCTGCGCCGGCGCAGGAAACGGCGGAATTTCATCGCGGTATTCAAACAGGCGCGCCATTTGTTCTATCGGCGTGACGAGGCCCATAAAGGGATCGCCGAAATCCCAGCCGAAAGAAAACGCGCCTGCCAGTTTGCCGTCAAAGTAAATCGGCGAGCCGCTCATGCCGGACGCAAGACCGCCGGCAGCTTTCACGTCAGGACCCCAGCTGCGGATCAGGATAAGGCTCGACGGGCGCTCTTTCTTTTTGACGATGCCCAAGACTTCAACGGGAAACGTTTTAATCTCGCGTCCGTGAAAGACTGTCTTGCCGTAGCCTTTCATGCCGGGACGGATTTGGCTCAGAGGGATAATCGGCTCAGACGGACGAAACGGCGCCGCGCAGGCAACCGACGCGCAGAGACATATCCAGACAGCAAGAGCCTTCAGCATGCTCTTCATCGCGCCCACCGAAGGTACGCCAGAATGAACTCGTCAAGCTCGCCGTTCAAGACGGCGTTTACGTTGCCGGTCTCCTCGCCCGTCCGGTGATCTTTGACCATCGTGTAGGGGTGAAGGACATATGAGCGGATCTGATTTCCCCAGCTGCTCTCCTTCTTTTCGCCCGCAAGGCTGCTCATCTCCGCTTCGCGCTCTTCGCACTGTTTTTCATACAGCTTTGACTTGAGCACCTGAAGCGCCGTCGCCTTGTTCATGTGCTGTGAGCGCTCATTCTGACAGCTGACGACAATGCCCGTCGGCAAATGGGTAATTCGGACAGCCGAGTCAGTCATGTTGACGTGCTGGCCGCCC
>JAXEJY010000206.1:0-3334 GCA_034101315.1 Pyramidobacter sp. | reverse complement strand
CTCTTTTCCCGTATGGTGGTGTTTTGGGTGATGCTATCTTACAGGAAAAAACGGGGTCTTTCTATTTTTTTACGCGACCTCGTTTACACAAAATATTTTACGCTCTAACATCTTTCGTCATCGTTTTTCCCTCCGTAATATTTATCTTTCAGCCGGCCGCGAGATAAATTCTTTTATTAACTTTACAACTATCTTTATATCACCGCTTACATCTAACTTCAAACAACTGTTTTTTGTCCAACTCGACAGCCTATTGACTGTGTTAAAATTGTAAAAAGTGAGCATCGCCGTTTTCTAATAACCTTACATAACAGCTGAGCACATTTCTAATGAACGTCCATAACTGCTATGAAGGAGTGGGATCATGAACACGCTGAATCTCAAATATTTCTGCGCTGTGGTTAAAGAAATGAACATTACAAAAGCCGCTGAAAAGCTTCACATCTCACAGCAAACTTTGAGCAGTCAAATTGCCAAGTTAGAATCTGAATACGATATTGCCCTTTTTGAAAGAGTTCCTAAATTGCATTTAACCTATGCGGGAGAGCGTTTTTTAGAGTTTGCCCTAGAGTTTCTGGAAAAAGAAAAAATGCTCATCACCGAGTTTGACGATATCTGCAATCACAGAAAATGCACTTTATCCATAGGCATACCGCCGACTCGATCGCGCGTCGTTCTGCCGAAAATCCTGCCGCTATTCTCCAAACAATTTCCCAACATAAAGCTCAACATCTGCACAGCCAGTTACGTAGAGGTAGAGAAAAGACTCATGAACGGCGACATCGACGTCATCGTCAGCGTTCTGCACAAAAACATTAATGAGCACCTGAACGTTATCGACCTGATGAGAGACCGTTTCTGTCTGAGCATTCCGACTGAACTCTTAAAAAAGCATTTCCCGAAATATGACGTTCTTGCCGCAAAGAACACGCCTCTTTTACCGGCGCTCATTCGCTCAAAACTTGTCCAGCAAATGCCCTACATTCTCACCACGCCGGAGACGCAGCTGCATTTTCTCGCGCAGAAATTTTTTAAAAAGCACAACATCACGCCGAACATCCTTTTTGAGGCAAGCGACCTTGAAGTGCTCTGGGATTTAAGCGTCGGCGGAATGGCTTCAACTTTTGTGTATGAGGAGTTTGCGAATAAAAGACTCTCTCATTTTACAGCGGCAGGGCAGAAATCCCCCGTGATGATCTTTCCGCTGAATTTGCCGGGTTCTGATCAGCGCGTTGTGCTTCTGCACCACAAGAGAAGATATCTCAGCTGGAGCATGAAGCAATTTATCGCTCTCGCCCAAAAAACCTTTTCGCAAGAGCAGTCAAGCGTCTGCTGAGTGTTTTGATGCTTGCCAGTCTTTTTAATGCTTTTCAATACAAAAAACGAGCCGCCGGAGTTTTCCGGCGGCTCGCGCTTTGAAAAGATCGTTTGCTTTCAGTTCATGCAGAAGAATTACTTATCCGACGTGATGAAGCTGACGTAGCGGAACAGGGTGTAGAAGACGAGGATCACGGCGACGGCGGTTTCAAAGAGGACGACGTAGGAAAGCGCCGGAACGGGGGTCTGCATCTTCGTCAGGAACGCGGCAGTCTGTTTGATGGCGATGGCGGAGATGACGAACGGGAACGTGAACGCCGCGCAGCTGGGATAGAATTTGTACTTCAGATATTTTGGAAGGTTGACCAGCACGAGAACATAGAGCGCGGATGCCAAAACCGCCTGGAACTGCACCATGCCGGCTGACTTGGCGGCGACGGACTGAATGTAACCAGCAAGGCACAGGCTGGCGGGCGCGGCGTAAATGCAGAAAAGGGAGCGCGCCGGCTCGGGGATTTCGCGGTACTTCACATAGCGGACTGTGACGAGAACCAGAAGCGCCAAAAACGCCGCAAATGCAAACCAGAAAATGACCGTCCCAAGAGTCTGAGCGCCGAACGCGGGAGCAGTGACGCTGGCGGTCGCAATGCCGACGTACACGATGTAATAGCTGGCAAAAACTTTCGGCATTTGGAGGTTCAGCATAAATCTCTTGGTGAAAAATACGATAAGCACCACGTGCAGGATAATTGCCGCGTACCAGAGAGCCGTCGCCGCGCCGGCGGCAAAGGGCTTAAGATACCCGGCAAGGAGCATCGACGCCATGGGGAACGTGCAGAAGACGCTCGCCATGATGGGATTTTTCATGTCCTCGGCAAACGCCGCAGGATATCTGATGAGCTTGAGCAGGAAGAGAATCAGCAGAAGGGCTGAAAGAGCGCCGCAAAACAGGCGGACCGTTTCAGAGTAGCTCTGAAGCAGATTTCCGAGCGCGGCAAGCCCTAAGGCGACGCCTGTGACGGGCAGAGGAACTTTTTTCAGCATCATTTTGTTCCTCCGCTAGGCGTCGGAGTTGGTAAGTCCAAGCTCTCTGATGATGATTTCAGCGGTTTTTCCGGCGCAGAGTCCCGTGAAGCGGATGCACTGCTCTTTGTGCTCGCCCTTGCCCATGTCAAATTCGCGAGTCAGGATGCGGCAGCAGATGGCGTTTTTGCCGTTTGCCTCTTTGAACCAGTCATGCAGTTCGTGGGTCAGCTGCATGCACTTGACAACCTGGGGATCTGCCGGGCCTTTCTGCTCGGTGCGGCCGAAGAACATGCCCAGAGCCAGGATTCCGCCGTTGAGCGCGCCGCACATGCAGCCGGAGCGTCCTGCGCCGACAGCCATTCCTGAAGACATGGCGATGACTTCTTTGGGAACGTCAAGCTCGAAGTTGTCTCTGATCGCCGCCATAAGGGCTTCGCAGCAGAAATAACCGCCTCTGAAGTTATCTTCGGCATCCTTGATAATTTTCTTGACGCTGACGACTTTTTTCACGTTCATGTTCTTACCTCATGATGGATTTTGAATAAAAATCCGGCGTCTCCCCCACACAGAAAGGCGCTCGGCTGAAGCCCAGCGGAAAAACATAAATACCATAACTAATAATAGTTATTATAACTTCTTTGAATTTATTGTCAATCCAACAGGAATAGAATCCAGTTTACGCATTTATGGACACTTCATTGCCGCCGCACAAAAAAGCAGGAGAAGCGGTCAGGCTTCTCCTGCTTTTTTGTGCGTCTTGATTTATTTGAGATGATCTTCGAACCACTGTGTGATCTCGCGCAGACGGGCAAGACGGCTGCGGGGATGTCCTGAACGGCTCAGCTCGTGGTTGTCGCCGTCGAAGAAGCAGAATTTTGTCTCGACGCCCAGCACGCGGAGCGCGGTAAACATCTGAAACGCCTGTTCTGCGGGACAGCGATGGTCTTCGTTGGCGTGGATGATCAGAAGCGGCGTCTTGGCGTTGGTGATG
>JAXEJY010000205.1:0-2953 GCA_034101315.1 Pyramidobacter sp. | reverse complement strand
GACCCACGCCATGGCCCGCCGGCTTGGCCTCGACTATATCGTGATCAGAAAGACCGTCAAGTCTTACATGGAAAATCCCATCGTGGCCGACGTCCGTTCCATCACCACCACCGCGGAGCAGCACCTGGTCATGGACAGCTCCGACGTTCAGAAAATCTACCGCAAAAAAGTCGCCGTCATCGACGACGTTGTCTCCACGGGCGGGTCGATTCACGCCGTCGAAGAAATTCTGTCAAAGACGGGCTGCGAAGTCGCTGCGAAAGCCGCGCCGCTTCTCGAAGAGGGAGGACACAGCGGCGAGGGCATCATCTATCTGGAAAAACTCCCCGTTTTCCCCGATTAAGTTTATTCATTTTGAGGCTGTTTCCGACACGGGAACAGCCTTTCTTTATTTTGCTTCTTTTGTTACAATGTGCGTGCAAAATAGAAAATTTTTGCACAATAGTATAATCTCAGGGAGGTACATCAGTATGAACGTTTCAGACAGAGAATTTTCTCAGGCTGCTGAGTTTGCGGTAAATCTGCGCCATGAGCTGCACATGCAGCCGGAGCTTTCATGGAAAGAAGTCAAGACGACTCAGCGCATCGTTGCAGAGCTTGAAAAAATGGGGGTCGCCATTTTGAAGACGGGCTGCCACGGCACGGAAAGCGGCGTCATCGCCGAGGTGAAAGGCGCCAAGCCGGGTCCGTGCATTGCCCTGCGCGCGGACATCGACGCGCTTCCCGTTCAGGAAAAAGCGGAGTGCGAGTGGAAATCTCAGGTTCCCAATGTCATGCACGCCTGCGGACACGATTCTCACGCGGCAATGCTCGTCGCCGCAGCCGGAATCATCGCCGCTCACAAGGACGAGATCTGCGGCTCAGTGCGCTTCTTCTTCCAGCCCGCTGAGGAATCCGGCTACGTTTCCGGCGCCAACTTCATGGTGCAGGAAGGCGCTCTTGAAGGCGTCGACGCCGTCGTCGGCCAGCACGTCCAGTCCGATATGCCCAAGGGCGAGATCGGCTGGCGCGCCGGCGTCATGATGGCAAGCGCTGACATGTGGAACGCCACGGTTCACGGTCAGGGCGGCCACGGCTCATCGCCCCACACTGCCATTGACCCCACGATCGCCGTCGCCGAGATGATCACGTCGCTCCAGACGATCGTCAGCCGCGAAATTGACCCGCAGGTCGCCGCCGTCGTCTCAATCGGCGCGATGAAGGGCGGCGACGCGCCCAACGTCATTCCTGAGAGCGTCTACATCAACGGCACAGTTCGCACGACGCGCAAAGACGTCCGCGACTCGATGGAGGAGCGCTTCACCCGTATTTTCGGCGGCGTTGCAGCAGCGCACCGCTGCACGTATGAGCTGAGCTACGACAAACTCGTTCCCGTCCTTGCCAACGACGAAAAGCTGACGCTTCAGTGCCTTGATATCCTCAAAGACGCCGGACTTGGAGATCATCTCAAAGAGCAGCGCATCAACATGGGCTCTGAGGACTTCAGCTTCTTCGCCGACAAAGTTCCTGCAACGTACTTCATGCTCGGCATGGGAACGCCTGCGCCGCACCACAATCCGGCGTTCACCGTCGACGACAGCGTTCTGGAGCTCGGCGTCCGTCTGATGGCGAGCATCGCTCTCGATTTCGGCAAGAGAAGCTAAAAAGAACAACATATAACTTTTAGCGGTCATTTTGCAGCTGCGCGATAATTTTTTCGCGCAGCTGTTTTTTTTTATAGAAAATATTGTATAAAGTAGACGTTAACGTTTGAAAAAGATGAAATGCGCCGATAAAAACACAAAAACGCGGAAAAAGTGTCGCGATTCACTTGTAAAAAAATCGCGGACTGAGTACAATAGAACGTAATGAAAATTACTTGAAAGGAGACATCATCATGTTTACTTCACTTGATCAGGTTCAGGAATTCATCGCGGAGCAGGGCATTAAAATGGTCGATTTCAAGATGATCGACCTCGACGGCAGATGGCGCCACATCACCATTCCGGCAGAGCGCTTCACTGAAGACACCATGAAATACGGAATCGGTTTTGACGGCTCCAACTACGGCTACGCGCGCGTTGAGAACAGCGACATGGTTTTTATTCCCGATCTCAGCACGGCTGCCGTCGATCCTTTTGTCAAAACTCCTACCCTCACCATGACCGGCGACGTAAACATCATCGACGTTCCCAACAACCGCCCGTTCAGCCATTATCCGCGCAACGTCATCCGCCGCGCCGTAGAATACATGAAAGAAACCGGCATTGCTGACGAGATGATCATCGGGCCGGAATTTGAGTTCCACATTTTTGACCGCGTCAGCTATCAGGTGACGCCTCAGCGCATGGGATACAGCGTTGACACGCGCCAGGCTGAGTGGCACAGCGCCGACGAAGGCGAGAACAACGGCTATCAGGTCCCGTACGAGGGCGGCTATCACATCACCGCGCCGCACGACATCTGCTTTGACCTGCGTAACGACATGTGCCTCAAGCTGAAGGACCTCGGCGTAAAAGTAAAATATCATCACCACGAAGTCGGCGGCCCCGGTCAGCTTGAAATTGAAGTGGAGCTGGGCGACGTCCTGAAGATGGCAGACGATACGATGATCATCAAATACGTCATCAAGAACGCCGCCGCTCAGGCAGGCCGCACGGCGACGCTTATGCCTAAGCCCCTGTACAAAGAGGCGGGCAACGGAATGCACGTCCACATGCTCCTGTTCAAGGACGGCAAGCCCCTGTTCTACGATCCCGCGGGCTACTCGCAGCTCAGCGAGACAGCCATGCACTTCATCGGCGGACTTCTGCGCCACGTCGCGTCGCTGTGCGCCATCACCAACGCGTCGACGAACTCGTTCAAGCGCCTCGTTCCCGGATTTGAAGCGCCCGTCACCATCGGATACGCTACGGCGAACCGCAGCGCCGTCGTCCGCGTTCCCGCCTACGCCAAGTCGCCGTCGGCAAAGCGC
>JAXEJY010000204.1:0-8372 GCA_034101315.1 Pyramidobacter sp. | reverse complement strand
CAAAGCCGGCGATATGCTTTGCCTTGGAAAATGTTCCCCCTGCCGCTCTGGAATGGGCGTCTGACAGCTTTCAGACGCATCTGAAGAGCATTATGAAGCAGTATGTGCCGGGGTGGAAATGCTCTGTTCGCGCGCGAGCTGCAGACGGAGATGGAACGCTTGAAATTTCGCTGTACCCCGCTGAGCCAGTGCTTATTGCCGTCACGCCGCTGACCGTTTCAAACACTATTCCTCAGATTATCGCCGACAACATCACCAAGAAAACGCTTTCATATCTTTCTCCTCTCATCGGAATGCCTTTACCTTGGATCAGGCGGCATGAAAAAAAAGTCGTTGCCTGGCTGGGAGACAAACAGCTTTCTGACGGCTGGCTGCAGGAGCTTCACGCCAGCGCGACAAATACATTTTCAATAAAGCCTCTTGCGCGAGTGCAGACAAACATTGAAAGCACGACATTTTCGCTGCGCGGCTGGATTTCAGCACATGCCGGCGGCGCTGGAGCTCGGCTTCAGGCAGGCATACACTTCGGGCGTCTTTTCACGCTCGGAAGCAGCGTTCCCAGCGAGGTGTACGCCGAAGGTATTCTCGGGCTTGAAAACTGGGATTTTTCAGGACGTTTCGGTTTGCGCTTTACCCCCGCGCGCTCTGTTTGGCTGGGGGCAGAAGTTACCTCCGGCGAGGATTCCACGCTGTGGTATCGCCTCTGGATTCACGGTCCGGGCATCGGGCCGTACACGTGGCTTAGATACAGCGAAGATGACGACATCGAAGCGGCTCTCGGCTACAGAATGAACCGATTTATCTCCATGGAACTCCATTATGACAGCAGACAGGACGATCGTATCAGTCTGCGCGCTGTCAGTGACATGTAGAGCATACGCTTTTTGAGTTAAGGAGAGTTGTAAATGAAAAACAGCTACACGTTAAATGAGCTTGCCGGCATAATCGGCGCACGCGTTACCGGAGACGGCGAGCGTGTGATCAGCGGATTATCTGAGCTGCACAACCCGTCGCCGGAGCGCTTAAGTTTCGTATCCGATGCCGCTTCAGCGGCTGATCTGCCGGAGAACATCGCCGTCGTGGCGGAAGAAGCAGCTTTTCCTCAAGGGCACGACGGTCTTGTCGTTGAAGCATTCCGCAAGGCAATGGGGGAGCTTCTGACGCTTTTTGAGCCGCGGTATGCTCAGCCTTCAGGCATTGCGCAGACGGCTTTTGTTCATCCTGACGCTGTCGTTTCAGACACGGCGTCCATCGGCCCGCAGTGCACTGTATCAGCCGGTGCGCGCATCGCCGACGGCGTCCGGCTGATCGCCAACGTGTACGTCGGTCCTGACGCTGAAATAGGAGCTGATACGGTCGTCGAGCCGATGGCTGTCATTCAGCGCCGTTCTGTCGTCGGGAAACGCTGCCTTATTCACAGCTGCGCAGTCATTGGCGCTGACGGATTCGGAATTATTCCTGGCGGACCTGACGGCAGCAACATCAAAATTCCGCAAATTGGGAGAGTTGTCCTCGGTGACGACGTGGAGATCGGCGCCTGCACGTGCATTGACAGAGCGACAATTGGGGATACGCATATTGCTCGCGGCACGAAAATGGATAACCAAGTTCAAATCGGGCATAACTGCCGCTTAGGGAAAAACTGCATTATCGCGAGTCAGTCAGGCATTGCCGGAAGCACTGTTCTTGAGGACGGCGTCATCATGGGAGCCCGAAGCGGCGCGACGGGACATATTACGATCCGGCGCGGCACGCAGCTGGCAGGCACGGCGATCGTCATGAAAAGCACTGCCCCCGGGAGCGTCCTCTCTGGTCATCCGGCGTGCAATCACTCGGATGACTTCAGACTGAAAGCCTCGCTTCGCCGCGTTCCCGATATGATGAAACGGCTGAAAGCTCTGGAAAGGAAAGTCTTCAATGAGCAGAAAGACTCTTAAATCAGAAGCGCATTTCTCCGGAGTGGGGCTGCACTCAGGCAGAAAAACGAGCGTCACGATTAAGCCGGGGGAGAGCGGAAGCGGCTATTGCGTCCTGATGGGCAATGAACTCTTTAAATTGTCCGATGCCCAGCGCTGCGGCGACGGGCGAGGCACAGTACTGACTTTTCCCAGAGGAAAGCTCATGACCGTGGAGCACATGCTCGGCGCGCTTCGCGGGCTTGGGGTTGACGACGTCGTCATTTGCCCTGAAGGAGAAGAGATCCCTCTGCTGGACGGGAGTGCTCTTCCTTTTTGCCGCGAGTTTGAAGCGGCGGGCTTTGTTGAACAATCAGGCGAACCTGAGCCAATTTTTATTTCTTCACCTACCGCAGTGACGAGCGAGGACGAAAAGAAAGCGGTCATTGCGCTTCCGTCGGACAGACTGCGCTTTACGTACGTTATCGAGTACGGCGACAACGCAATATCGACGCAGACGGCAACAGTAATTCCCACCCTTGAAAACTTCTCTGACGAGCTTGGACAATGCCGCACGTTCTGCCTATACGAAGAAGTTGAGCAGATGCGAAAGCTTGGGCTTGGTCTCGGCGGCACTGTTGAAACAGCTTTGATCGTTAAAGGACATGAGCTTCTCACACCTGGAGGTTTACGACGTCCTGATGAGTTCGTCAGGCATAAAATATTGGATATGATGGGCGATCTTTCTCTTCTGGGACGTCCTGTTATCGGGCATTTTTTCGGCATTCGCGCCGGTCATGCCATGCATTTAAAACTTGTAGATAAAATTTCCAGAGAACAGCAGTATGAATCACAATGAACCGAGGAGAAAGAAAGTATGCTTGATATTAAAGAAATCCGTGCGTGTCTGCCGCATCGCTATCCCTTTTTGTTAGTCGACCGAATCAAAGAGATTGAGCCGGGAAAGAGCGTTGTCGGAATCAAAAATGTCACGATCAACGAGCCGTTTTTTCAGGGGCATTTCCCGTCCGAACCCGTCATGCCTGGCGTTCTCATTATTGAAGCAATGGCGCAGGTCGGCGCGATGATGATGCTGAACCTGCCTCAGCTGCGCGGCAGTATTTCGCTGCTGACGACGATCAACAAGGCTAAATTCAGACATGTTGTCGTTCCAGGCGATCAGCTTGTAATTTATGCCGAGATGGGAAAAATTCGCGGCAAAATGGGAAAGGTCAACGCCCGCGCAGAGGTTGACGGAAAACCGGCTGCTGAGGCTGAGTTGGGTTTCATACTTGCAGAGAAGCCGAAAGGAGAGTAATACCATGGGAGTTCACATTCATCCAAGCGCAGTTGTCTCCCCAAAAGCAGAACTGGCAGACGGCGTTGTGATCGGGCCATACTGTATCGTTGACGATAAAGTTATTATAGGACATGACACCGTTCTGAGACCTTTTGTTCATCTCTGCGACTATACAACAGTAGGCTGCGAATCAACAGTTTTTGAAAACGCAATACTCGGACCAGAGCCGCAGGATCATGGTTTTAAAGGCGAGATCAGCTACGTCACAATTGGTGACAGGACGGTAATTCGCGAAAACGTCACGATTCACCGCGCGTCAGGAGAGGGCAATGTAACCTCTGTCGGCAACGACTGTCTGATCATGGAAGGAGTTCATCTCGGCCATAACGTGCAAATCTCTGACAGCGTGACCATTTCCAGCAAATCCGGACTTGCCGGATACGTTAAAGTCGGACGCGGCACGGTCATCGGCGGACTGTCGGGATTCCATCAGTTTGTGCGCATCGGGTCGTACTGCATGATCGGCGGTGCTTCGCGTGTAGCTCAGGATGTTCCTCCGTTCATGCTTGTAAACGGTTCTCCGTGCCGCGTTTACGGACTCAACGTTATCGGTCTGAGACGCAACAATTTTACAGCAGAGCAGAGGCAGGAGATTAAGAGCGTGTACAAAAAACTCTACCGCTCCGGTCAGACTCTGCGCAATGCCGTCGAAGCTCTTGAAGGCGAGAGCGGTTCAGATCCGCTTGTTTCTGAGATCGTAGAGTTTTTTAAGAACGGGGACAAGCACAGAGGTTTCTGCCCCTGGCCGCGTTCAACTTCATTGAAATCTGAAAACTGATGATCCGGCTTCTCGCAATGGACGTCGACGGCACGCTGACCGACGGCGGAATTTACATGGACGGGCAGGGAAGCGAATACAAGCGGTTTGATATTCAAGACGGGATGGGCATTGCCCGGTTTAGAGCCGCCGGAGGCATAGTTGCCCTTATCAGCGGCCGCTTCTCTCCGGCGACAGAAAAGCGCGCTCATGAACTGCACGTTGATTATCTAGCAAATGGCGCTGGGGATAAACTTCCTATCCTCTGCCGGATAGCGGCAGACGCAGGCATAAAGCCGCAGGAAACTGCATACATGGGCGATGACGTCAACGATATTGACTGCGCCAAGTGGGCAGGGCTGGGAATCGCCGTCGCCAATGCCGTCCCTGAAATGAAAAATGCCGCGGATTATATCACTGAGCGGAGCGGCGGGAACGGAGCAGTTCGTGAGGCGACGGACATGATCCTTTTGAAGAATGCCGAGGAGGTTTGACGATGAAGTCCTTTCACATCCTTGACAGGCTGATTATAAAAGAGGTGAGAGGGCCATTTCTCTTCGGAGTGATGGCCTTTACGCTGATTATGGTGGCTGGCGGTCTGCTCTTTAAACTTGCCAATCTCATCATCGAACGCGGCGTCTCTTTTGCCGTCGCGGGGCGGCTTTTTTTATACGAACTTCCTTCTGTCGTCGTCCTGACGCTTCCGATGTCGTGTCTTTTGGCGTCGCTGCTCGGTTTCAGCAAAATGTCATCCAACAGCGAAATTGTCGCGCTGAAAGCTGCCGGAGTTTCTTTTTCCCGAATCAGCCGCCCGGTGCTTATCAGTTCATGTTTTGTCACCCTTTTTTCTTTAGGGCTGAATGAAACGCTCGTCCCGATGGGAAAAGTCGCTGCTCAAAACATCATGCGCTATGAAATTGCGCATGAAAAACCGGCTCTTTTGAAACATCAGGTGTTCTTAAAAAGCCGGGCGGACAGCAATGGAGTCCATAGAATTATCTACATCAACAAACTCCACGCGCGCGACGGGACGATGGAAGACGTCCTCGTGCAGGAATTTCAGGGAGCGCGTCTGTTCAGACTGACGACGTCGGACAAGGGCAAATGGGTGAGCGGTGTCTGGTATCTGCAGGACGGAGAGGTCTTTGAAGTCAAGGGAAAAGGCAAAATCCAGCAGACGATGAGCTTTAAGCAGCAGAAACTTCCTATCTCCCTGACGCCTCAGCAAATAGCAAACTCCACGATTGATCCGGAGGATATGAACTGCGCTGAACTCCTCAAATACATTGAAGTGATGCGCGATCAGGGGAAGAACCTCGATCCGCTCTGGGTGATTTTTCATCTCCGCATTGCCGTGCCTTTTGCCTGCGTCATTCTGTCGATGATCGGCGCGTCGCTGGGAGTGCGCCACGTCCGCCGCGGCAGCGCAAGCGTCGGATTTGGTCAGAGCATCTTAATCGTCTTTGTCTATTATGTGGTCATGTCAATGGGGCAGTCTTTTGGTCAGACCGGATACATCAATCCCGTCGTTGGCGCGTGGCTTCCGAACATCATCTTCTTCTGCTGCGCCATGCTTCTTGCCCGGAGAGCTGACAGATGAGCGGCAAGCTGGCTCTTGTTGCCGGGGAAGGCGTTTTGCCTCTTGAAATTCTCAAATCGCTTCAGCATTCGGGGAAAGAACTCCCAAAGGTTTATCTTCTCTCTGACAACATCGCTGAATACTCTGCGCTCGGAGTGAGGGCGCAAGCGGTTGAAAATCCTATGGCTGTTGCGCTTCTTCTCATGAAAATGCGCCTTCAGGGGGTTCGCCGCCTGATGATGGCAGGAAGATTTCCGAAGCGGAACATCTACAGCGAGGAAAAAATGGATTCTGCCGCCAAGAGCATTATGTCCAGCGTGAGCGACAGAAACGATCACAGCCTTTTGGCAGGCCTCGTCAGCTACATCGAAAAGTTCGGCATCCGCGTTGTCGGATATGAGGAAATTGTTCCTGATTTGTTCGCGCCTGAAGGTCACATCTGCGGCCCAGCCGCAACGCCGGAACAGCTCATTGACTGCGAATACGGACTAAGTATTTTAAGAAGACTTCTGCCTCTTTCGTTCGGTCAATCTCTTGTTGTTTCAAACAGAGCTGTTGTCGCTGTCGAGGCGATGGAAGGCACTGACAGCGCCATTAGGCGCGCAGCCCAGCTGAGCCGCCGCGGAGTTGTCCTTAAAGGCATCCGCGCTGATCAGGATCGGCGATATGACTTGCCTGTCGTCGGGTGCAGCACGCTTCGTGCGATGTCGGAGTCTGGGCTATCTGCACTCTTCGTTCAGGCTGGCAGTGTCATCATTTTAGAAAAAGAACTTTTTATGCAGGAGGCTGAACGCAGTCGGATCAGCGTTACGGGGGTACCGGCATGTCAATTTTTATAAGCACAGGCGAACTTTCCGGTGATATGTATGCTGCCCGCCTCAGCGCTGAACTTCGGCGCATACTGCCTGAAGAACGGATCTGGGGCATGGCTGGCAATTTGGCTTCCGGCATGGAGCGTGTTTGGAACAACGATCGGCTTCACATCATCGGACTAGGACGAATCCTTACGTCCCTGCCGTCGCTCTTTTCTCTGCGCAACGAGCTGGCGCGCGCCGTTATTGCTGAGCAGCCGAAGGCGGTTATCGTCATTGACAGCCCGGATTTTCACATTCCGCTGCTTTCGAAAATTCGTGCGGGCGGGTACACAGGAAAAGTCATTTATGTCTGTCCGCCTACGATTTGGGCGTGGCGGAGCGGACGCGCAAAATACCTCAAACGCTACTGCGACTTGTGTCTGCCTCTTTTCAGCTTTGAAAAAAACGTTTTGGATGAAAAAGGTGTCAGAAGTTTTTGGTCTGCTCACCCGATGATGGATGAGTTTGCCAACTATACTCCAGCCGGAGAAGTCTTGCCGGACGACCCGAAACGAATTGCTCTCCTGCCCGGCAGCCGCCGTTCAGAGATTAGCTCGCTGCTTCCTATCCTGGAAGAAAGCGGACGCGCTCTTGCAGAACAAGGCTGGCATCCTGTGCTTTCTGTTGCTCCGGGATTAGACAGGACATGCCGCAAGCTTATTGAGAACAACACGTCCGGGATAGAGTGGACTGAAGTCAGCGGACGCAATCTGATGTACGCATCGCGCTTTGTCATCGGCGCGTGCGGAACAGCTGCTGTTGAATCGATGCTCTTAAATCGTTATATGATCGTTCTCTATCGGGGAACGGCGCTTGAATGGAGAATCTATAAAGCCTTGACTCACACACAGTTTGTCGCTGTGCCGAATGTTCTTGCCGGCAGAATGTTTTTTCCTGAATTGCTCCAAGACGATGTGACGCTTGAAAACGTGATGAAATACGCCAATAAATTTATTACTGACGAAAAGTACCAAAATGCTGTCAGCGAACAGCTCCTGAAAAACCGGGAAATAATGGGTAATCCTGGCGGCGTTGCCCGCTGGGCTGACGAGATTAAAAAACTGATTAGCCAGCCATGAGGATCGCTCTGCTTGCAAACGGGCCGGGCGAAGTATGGGGCTGGTGCCGTCCACTTATTGAAGAAGCGGTGATGCGCGGCTGGCAGATTGACGTTCATCTGCTGCCGTGTCAGTTTGCGTCGGGAAAAGAACAGCAGGTGATCGCTGCTTTGCCAGTTGGGCTCTATCGGCATTCCAGCGCGCTGGCTGCGATGAAGAATATGTTCAGTCCATTGGGCTACAGCGCAGTTCTTCAGCTCGGCGGAGATTTGATGTTCGGCAGGTATCTGGCGTGGCGCAATTCGGCCCCGCTCGCATGCTATTCCTACGGCGCGAAAAAGGGAATGAAGCATTGCCAGCGCATTATGACTTCCCGAAGCGGCTTGTACTCTGCTGAAAGCTTAAAAGTTGTCGGTGACCTTGTGCTTGACAGCCTTGAGTCGCCAGCTGATGTTCCGTGGAATGTTCCGCAAGGCGGCCGTATTGCCGTTTTCCCTGGCAGCCGCCCGAACATCAGAAACAAAGCGTTTGAACTCCTGAATGAAATTTGCAGCTGTATGCGTCAGGCAAGCGAAGTCTTTGAGTTTCGCGTGCTTCTTTCGGCTTTTTCCGATGATGAGGAGATTCTTCGATGGAAAAACGCCGGCTTCAGCGTGTGGAAAGGGCCAATGCCCGCTGGAATCAGCGGGGCTGATCTGGCAGTGACACAGCCCGGCACGAACACGCTGGAGCTGATGTACTGCGCACAGCCTTTAATTATTCTCGCTCCGATTTCGTTTTCAAACGAGGTTCCCCTTTCAGGCATTGCCGGAATAGTCGGGGGGATTCCGTGGCTCGGCAGCCGCCTGAAAAGGGCGTTTGCTTTGAGG
>JAXEJY010000203.1:0-3860 GCA_034101315.1 Pyramidobacter sp. | reverse complement strand
ATCTCGACACGCTTTTTGCCTCGTCGGACATCATCGCCATGCACATGCCTCTGACCCCGTTCAGCCGCGGCATTATCAACAAAGAGAACATCAGCAAGATGAAAGACGGAGTCATCATCATCAACAACAGCCGCGGACAGCTCGTCGTCGAAGAGGACCTTGCCGGCGCGCTGAAGTTGGGCAAAGTCGCTTTTGCCGCTGTGGATGTCGTCTCAACCGAGCCGATTACAGACGATAACCCCCTCTTAAAAGCTCCCAACTGCATTATTACGCCCCACATTTCGTGGGCGTCAAAAGAATGCCGTCAGAGAATTATTGACTGCGCGGTCGCCAACGCAAAGGCCTACATTGACGGCAAATGCATCAACATCGTCAACAAATAGCGTGTTCGCGCAGGGAGGCTGTTTTTATGCACACAAACTGTATGAATCCTGATGAAATACGCCGCACATATGAGTGCTTAAAAAAACGCGGACTCAAGCTTGACATGTCGCGCGGGAAACCGTCAAGCGCCCAGCTCGATTTGTCCCTTCCCATGCTTCACGTCTTTGACGATAAAAACTTTATCAGCGAAAACGGCATGGACGTGCGCAACTACGGAGAGTTTAAGGGAATCCCCGAAGCGCGCCGTCTGTTCGCAGAGATTCTTGGCGTTCCTGCCGAGCAAGTTCTCTGCGGCGGAAACTCCAGCATTAACTTGATATCCGACGCGCTCAAGCGCTGTTTCCTCAACGGGGCGCTGCCCGGAATGACGCCGTGGTCGCGCTGCGAACGCGTGCGTTTTATCTGCCCCGTCCCCGGATACGACTGGCACTTTCACATTTGCGAAACGCTTGGAATTGAAATGCTCCCCGTCACGCTGCGTGAAAACGGCCCCGATATGGACGAGGTCGAGCGCCTTGCATCTCAGCCCGATGTCCGCGGAATAATCTGCGTTCCCATGTATTCAAACCCGACAGGCGTCACGTACTCTGATGAGACCGTCGAGCGCCTTGCCGCGATGAAAACAGCCGCTGCGGATTTCCGCATCATCTGGGACAACGCCTACTGCATGCACCATCTCTATGAGGATAAAAAAGACGCTCTTGCCAACATCTACACGGCGTGCGAGCGGCACGGCAGCGAGGACAGAGTGCTGATGTTCACCTCAACGTCCAAAATAACGTTTGCCGGAAGCGGAATCAGCGCCATGGCGGCAAGTCCGGCGAATATCGCCTTCGCGTCGGAACTCATCCGCTATCAGCTCGTCTGCTACGACAAAGTGAATCAGCTTCGCCATACCCGCTTCCTCCCCGATAAAGCCGCCGTTGAAGAGCACATGAAAAAACACGCGCAGATTGTCCGCCCCAAGTTTGAAGCCGTGCTGAACGCCTTAGAAAACGCCCTCGGCGGACTTGGCATCGCGCGGTGGAGCAATCCGAACGGAGGATATTTCATCTGCTTTGAAGCGCCGCACAGCTGCGCAAAGAGAATTGTCCAGCTGTGTGAAGAAGCCGGAGTCAAGCTGACCCCTGCCGGCGCGCCGTTCCCAGGCGGCGTCGATCCGGACGACAGCGTGATAAGACTGGCGCCGACGTATCCGCCCATCGAAGAGCTCAAAATTGCCATGGAAGTTTTCGCTACCTCTGTGAAGCTGGCAGCTATTGAAAAAAATAACTGAGATCCCCTCCTTTCAGAACTCTTTTCTGCCCGAAAGAATCTGAAAAAAATAAGCGAAAGGCCGAATTGCGCATGGTTCGGCTTTTCGCTTTTTTGTTGGCGCTCAGATATGGACAATTTCGTTTCCGACGGGCTATACTCAATCAGAAATCAATAGAAAAGGAAGAGAATGCCAATGCCTTTGAGCTATACAATGAAATTTGCCGTTCATGCGTCAGAAGTGACACCGTGCTATGCCCTCAAGCCCTTTCATCTGCTCAACATGCTTCAGGATGCCGCCGACGGGGCGGTTGACTCCATGCAGCTTCCGTGCGTTGCCGACTTCGGCTGCGCGTGGATGCTCCATCAGTACAGCATCGTCCTCAGCCGTCCCCTGATGAGCGGCGCAAGCGGCACCATTAACACAGGCCACGTTCCGCAGGGCGACCTGTTTTCAATCCGCCGCTTCATTCTTCACGACGACGCCGGAGCAGAAATAGGAATGGCGGACAGCGCATGGATTCTCGTCGACCTCAAGCGCCGCCGTCCCTGCCGGCTTAGCCGAAAACTGCCGGCGTATTTTTTTGAACGCGCCGAGCCCGTTCCGTTCGATGAGCACTTTACCGACCCTGCCGCGCCCGACCGCGAAGACATCGTCCGTATGCTCGACGTGCGCCTTGGCGATCTTGACGTCAACGGCCACGTCAACAACGCGTACTACCTCAGCTGGTTCAGCGAGGCGATCCCTCAGGACGTCTACATGACGTGCGGCATTCAAGAGGCGCATATCGTCTACACACACGAAGCGACATACGGCATGCAGCTGCGCGTGTCAACGCGTCAGGACGGACTGAGCTTCCGGCACGTCATTTGCAATCAGGACGGCTCGGAAATCGCGCGCGCCCTCACGCGCTGGGCTCCGGCAGAACAGGGGAAAACAGAATGATCGCCTGCGCTGATATCGGAGGACACAAGACAGCCGTCGGACTCGTCGAGAACGGTGCAGTCCTCCGCAAAAAAGTTGTTCCGACGCCCGCTGAGCGGACGCCCCAAGCCGTCTGTGCCGCCATCGACGCCGCGCTGAAAGAACTTGGCGCCGCAGAACAGATTCCCCTTGCGCTCGCCGTGCCTGGCATGGTGTCGCGCGACGGGACAGTCATTTATCAGTGCCCCAACATGACCGGCTGGGACAACGTGACCGCCCAAAGTCTGAGCCAGCTGACAGGCAGGCGCGTGACAGTCAGAAACGACTGCGACTGCGCGGCGCTCGGCGAAATGGCGCACGGCGCGGCGCGCGGGCTGAAAAACTTTGCGTTCATCACCCTCGGAACGGGCGTCGGCGGAGCAATTATCATCAACGGCGAACTCCTCAGAGGCGCGCGCGGCAGAACCGGCGAAATCGGACACATGCCCCTGATGGAAGACGCCGGCTGCGCCTGCGGCGGACGCGGACACACAGAGTGCTTTTTCTCCGCCGACGCGCTCGAGCGTGCCGGAGAGCGCACGGGATACGGACGCGACATGAGCGTTCTGTGGGAGAATCGCGAAAACCGCTGGCTGGCGCCGTACTTCGGCCGCGCGATGGACGCCCTTGCGTGCGCCTGCACCGCGCTGACCCATCTGCTTGATCCCGAGGCGATCGTCATCGGCGGCGGCATGTCCAACCTTCCCGGGCTGCTCGACGACTTGTGCGACTACATGCAGCCGCTGCTCAGCCCCATTTACCGCCCCGGCCCTGAGCTTATCCGCGCTCAGCTTGGGATCGACGCGCCCCTTCTCGGCGCAGCGCACGAAGCCGGAGCATAAAAACGCGGCGCCGCAGGGCGGATAGAGGTGCTGAGAGCGAAAATACACTTTTTTTGAGGAAATCGCGAAAAATCTTTTCTAATTTTAAGTGACATTTTTATTTCTTCAAAAAGAATTGTTCTCTAATTTGTGGACAAAAGGATATGCATCGTTAAAAAGTTGTTGTTTGACTTCTTTTTGTATTTTGATAATTATTTTAGACATCTAAAAGAAAATATTGACCGATAAAGAGTTGTGATGTATTATCTCTTATGCACTGCGCCGGACGAAGTGCTTCTGGCACGACGAACAACGCAGAGCAATCCACATTGACAGCTGAATAGAGGAAAAGAAGAAGCCAAGCGAGAGGCCCTGAAGAGATAGAATTTAACGGAGAGTTTGATCCTGGCTCAGGATGAACGCTGGCGGCGTGCTTA
>JAXEJY010000202.1:0-2913 GCA_034101315.1 Pyramidobacter sp. | reverse complement strand
GTGTTCTGCCGCGCATATATGCCAATGGAGCAATCTCTATGACGTTCTTTTCAGCGTACCGCGCGAATTTTTCAGGCGACAGGAGATCAAAAAACGCGTCATAGAGCGGACGCAGATACGGCTCAACTTTTTCGCGCAGATCGCCGGGAAGGAATCCAAGACTCTCTCCGGCTTCAACCGCCGGACGGACAAGGATAATGCGGCTGACAGCACCCTTTCGGAGCTGATTGACTGCCTCGCAGACCGCCAAATACGTCTTTCCCGTGCCAGCCGGACCGATGCCGAAGACAATGGTGTTCTCTGCAATGGCTTTCATGTAGCTTCTCTGTCCGAAAGTCCTCGGGCGGATCGGTTTTCCGCGAAATGTGTAGCATATCAGACCGTCGTAGAGCGAACCGATGTCGACTGTTCCGTTTTTTTGAAGCGTCTCCAAGGCGTGGCGCACGTCCTGAACCTGAAGGCTGTGACCGCGCAGCGCCGTCTCGCGCATCTGCGAGAGAAAGTCGTGCGTCTGTCTGACTGCTGCCTCGTCACAGCCCGCAATGTTAAGGCTGGTTCCGCGGCGAACAATTCGCACATTTTGCGCTTTTTCGATCAGAGGAATATTTTCATCACCCTGTCCGCAAAAGCGAAGGAGTACGTCAGCGTCTGGGCATTCCAGCTTCAGTTTGAAAAGCTCATTCTCGCTAATGAAAATTCCTCCTCTCACGGCGCAGGCGCTTTATTGAAAAGCCGCTGCGCTTAAAAACAAATGGCTTATGGAGGGACAGTGCGCCTGCCCCTCCTCAAAAACATGCTGCATTAGGCAGCATCATCACGTGTTGTCTGTTCCAGGTGAAAAACGCGGCACGCCGAAACAACGCAGTGTATTTTACAGCGGATACGCAGCGCCGTCTACCAGCGTGTCAAGACCGATGTCTCTCTTATTCTCGCGGGCGAACTTCTGCATCAGGAAATCTTTCGCGATCGCAGGGAAAAGGACATAGGTAAGAACGTCTTCGGGCTGCGTGATCCACGTGCCGATTTCAGCGCGCGCCGCGTCAAGCTCCGGCTTGATCAGGTCAGCGGGACGGCATGTGATCGGCTGTTCATCGCCAAGGATCTTCTTCTGAATCTCAGGGTCCATCTCTGCGGGCGGTTTGCCATACATGCCTGTAAAGTACGCCTTTACCTCTTTGGGAACCATCTTCCATCGTTCGCCGGCAAGGACGTTCATCGTCGCCTGAGTTCCGACAATCTGACTGGTAGGAGTGACAAGAGGAGGATAGCCCATCGCCTTGCGGACATACGGGACCTCGTCAAGAACAGCCTGAAGCTTGCTGCTCTGACCGGCTTCCTTCAGCTGGTTGACGAGGTTGGAGTACATGCCGCCGGGGATCTGGGCGATAAGAATATCGGTGTTTGCCCCCATCATCTTGACGAAGATTTTATCGTACTGCGCGCGCACTTCCTTGAAGTGAGCGGCAATCGGCGTGAAGCTGTGAATGTCAAGCCCCGTATCCCATTCACTTCCGGCAAGAGCGGCGACGAATGTCTCCGTGCAGGGCTGGCTCGTTCCCTGAGAGAACGGCGAGATGGCGCAGTCGACGACGTCGGCGCCGGCTTCAATGGCGGCGTAGTACGCAAGGCCTGCAAGGCCGCAGGTGTAATGACTGTGAACCTGAATCGGGAGCTCAGTCGCTTCCTTGATTCCGCGAACCAGCTCGCGAGCGTTCGTGGGAGTCAGAAGACCTGCCATGTCCTTAATGCAGATTGAGTCAGCTCCCATTTCCTTCATCTGGGATGCGAGCTGGACGAACGCCTCAACGGTGTGAACGGGGGACGTCGTGTAGGAAATGCACAGCTGAAGATGAGCTCCCTCCGCTTTCACCTGAGCGGCAGACACTTCAACGTTGCGGAGATCGTTGAGCGCATCAAAAACGCGGATGATGTCAATGCCGTTGCCAACAGCACGCTTGACAAACTCGCGCACGGTGTCGTCAGCGTAATGACGGTAGCCGACGAGGTTCTGACCGCGAAGGAGCATCTGCAGTTTTGTCTTCTTGAAGTGCTTCTTCATAATGCGCAGGCGTTCCCACGGATCTTCATTCAGGAAACGCATGCTGGCGTCAAATGTCGCGCCGCCCCAGACTTCAAGAGAATGATATCCGATTTCGTCCATGATATCCATCACGGATACCATGTCGTTAATTCCCATGCGCGTCGCCATGAGCGACTGATGAGCGTCCCTAAGCACTGTTTCTGTAATTCCGACGGGACGTTTTGCTTTTTCTGTCATTTAATCTCCTCCTGTAAAAAGATGTTCACAAGAAACGGGAATACGGATACTATATCACAGAGCGGCGTTCTTTGCTTGATTCCAATATGAATCCAACTCTTCAAGGGTAAATTTTGACCAGTCTCCGCCGTTTTCCTCGACGTTCTTTTCAACAAAGCGGAATCTATTTTCGAATTTTGCGTTTGTGCGCGACAGTGCCACGTCGGGATCGATGCCGAGCCGGCGCGAAAGATTGATGACCGCAAAGAGGAGATCTCCGATTTCACCGGTCACAGCTTCTTTGTCATCGGAATCTATCACGTCGCATACTTCGCGCAGTTCTTCTGAGATCTTATCAATCACAGGCTGCTGGGAGTCCTTTTCCCAGTCAAAGCCGACCATAGCAGCTTTCTGCTGGATTCTGTACGCCTTGACCGTTGCAGGGAGGCTGCGCGGAACGCCGGAAAGGACGGACGTGTCTTTCTGAGGCTGCTCTGCGCGTTCCTCACGTTTTATTTTCTCCCAATTTTCGAGGACAGCGTCGGCATCGGCGGCAACAGTGTCGCCGAACACGTGCGGATGGCGGCGAATCAGTTTTCGGCTCAGGACATCGGAAATAGCGCTCACGCTGAAATCGCCCTGTTCTTCGGCTATGG
>JAXEJY010000201.1:0-7539 GCA_034101315.1 Pyramidobacter sp. | reverse complement strand
CGGCAGCCGCCGCACATGCCAGTGCCGTCGATCATGATGGGGTTCAGAGAGACCCAGCACGGAATCTGGAGCTCTTTCGCCTTGAGAGACGCGAACTTCATCATGATGGAGGGACCGATTGCCCAGCAGTACGCAATTTTTTCGCCGCGCTCAGCGAGCATGTCCATAGCGGTGGTAACGACGCCTTTAATGCCTTCGGAGCCGTCGTCGGTGGTGACGATGAGCTCATCAGAGTACTCAGCGCATTCTTCTTTCATGACGACAAGGTTTGAAGTGCGTCCGCCGAGAATGGTGATGACCTTGTTGCCGGCGAGCTTCAGGGCCTTGATGATCGGATACAGAGCTGCAATGCCGACGCCGCCGCCAACCATGAGCACTGTGCCGTAATTCTTGATCTCACTGGGAGTTCCCAGCGGTCCAAGAATGTCGTGGATGCAGTCGCCGACTTCCAGTTTGCCGAGAGCAGTCGTTGTCTTGCCGACGGTCTGGAAAATCATGCGGATTCTGCCGCCCTCACGGTCGTAGTCCGCGACGGTAAGCGGAATGCGCTCTCCGTTTTCGTTCACGCGCAGCACGCAGAACTGCCCGGCATGGCCGTTGCGCGCAATATGCGGCGCGTCAATCCAAAGATCGAACTCGTTCGCCGCAAGGGCGCGTTTTGAAAGGATCTTGAACATAAAGTGTCCCCCTATCAATGTGTCGTCGAAGATACTCGGAAAATTTCAATGAAATTCCCTCTGCCTGAAATGCCCTCGAGCGTGTAGAATAGACAAAGGCAGTTATCCGGCGTTTCAGGTTCTCTCCCAAGTATGATTATACAACTATCTTGTGTATTTACAACAAAACTGAGTCGAAATAGAACGGACAGTTTCACTAAAAAATACAGCAAAAATGGTGAGTTTTTCTTCGGCAAAATCAGAATGTTTTACTGTGATTTCCGTCGGCAGACTCCCTTCAACAAATAGAACTGCTTCAGAGGAGGACTCCTTTCACGTTAAAAATGACGCTTAGTGATCCGCTGGATTCGCAGCTCTGCCGTACTGCTTTTGAGACTAAAATCGCCGAGTCGTGGCGCGCGCTGAAAGAAGGAGCGCTGCGCTGCGCAGAAGGTTTCGGGTGGATGAATCTCCCCGACTCTGACGCTCACCTTCTCGCTGAAACAGCTCGTTTTTTCGCCCCGTATGATTACATCATTTTGCTTGGCATCGGCGGTTCGGCTTTAGGAACGCAGATGCTGGTTGAGGTGCTGGCTGAAACTTCCTGCTTCACAGCTGAGGAGAAAAAACGCCCGCTTCTGCTCGTGGCGGATAACGCCGACGCAGAAACGGGCGAGGCAATATGGCAGCGGGTTGTCCCTGAGCGCACAGCGCTGCTCGTCGTCAGTAAATCGGGACGCACGCTCGAGACGATGTGCAACTTTCTGTTCTTCCGAGAGAAACTGCTGAGCGCTGTGGGTGAACAAGGTGAAAAGCAGATGTTTGCCGTCACTGACGCTTCGCAGGGGTTCCTGCGCCGGTATGTCAAGGAGAAGGGAACGGCGTCTGCTGAGTTTCCGCGCGACACTGGAGGCAGATATTCTGTGCTGTCGCCGTGCAGCCTTGTCGCGGCAGCGGCGCTCGGCGTCGATATCCGCTCGCTCCTGCGCGGCGCGCGGACGATGAAAGAATCGCTGCTCTGTGCGCCGTCGGTGAGCAATCTGGCGTCGCAGCTGACCGAAGCGGTGCTGCGCGCGTGGGAAAGCGGCAAGAACGTCACCGTCTTCATGACGTACGGAGACAGACTTGAATCAGTCGGCGAGTGGTTCGCTCAGCTGTGGGGGGAAAGCCTTGGCAAGCAGGGAACGGGGCTGACGCCTCAGTGCGCCTGCGGCTCTGTCGATCAGCACTCTCAGCTGCAGCTCTACGCTGAAGGACCGAACGACAAGTTTTTCATATTTCTCAGCTCACGCCCGGGGCAGAGAGGAGTTCTTTCTGTTCCGCGCGAAGCGCTGTTTGATGAGGCGCGCTGCCTTGAGGGCATGTCGATGGAATCAGTACTTGACTGCGAGCGCCGCGGCGTCATTGCGTCGCTGAAGCGCCGCAGGCGGTCTGTCTGCTCGCTGGAGCTTGAGCGGACAGACGCGTTCTGTCTGGGCGGACTGATCTTTCTGCTTGAAGCTGTGACAGCTCTGACAGGACTGTCGCGCGGCGTTGACCCGTTTGACCAGCCGGGCGTCGAAGAGGGGAAAAATTACGCACTTGCCCTGTGCGGCAGCGCCGAGTATTCAAAGTATCTCAAAGACGTGACAGACGCGGAAGGCGCGGAGCCCAGCAGCATTTTTGAAGTGTGATTTACTCGTCAGTCTCAGGGGTTTTCGCGAGCGTGTATGGCGCGTTTGTCTCTCCTGACGGGGACTCCTCTGTTCCGTACATTCTGAAGTACCTTTGAGGCGTTCTCTGCCAGCAGTCGTCCGTCTGGTGGTTTTCAAGCGCGTGGATGACACTTGTCTTGATGGACGGGAATGAGCCTTTCAGCGTTTCGATGATGCTCTTGGTGCGGGAGCGCTCCGTATCAGCGCCGTATTTGCAGCAGTACTGCGACGTCTTGATGCCCAGCCGGTTGATTTCATGCTGAATCTGATACTCTGTCAGGTAGATGAGCGGGCGGATGACCCAGATTTCGGCGCGGTCATGCCACAGCTTGGGCTGATAGCAGCGGAAGCGTCCGTTGCGCAGAAGATTCATCAGCGTGGTCTCAACGCTGTCGTCCAGATTGTGTCCCAGAGCCAGTTTGTTGCAGCCGATTCGTTTTGTGACCGTGTTCAGTATTCCACGGCGCATGTTGGCGCAGAAACTGCACGGTGACCGTTCCTGGCGTTCGTCGATGATCTTCTCAATGGCGTAGGGAACAATGTGCAGCGGAACGCTGAGCGACGCGCAGAGCGATTCGAGCGGCTGAGTGTCCCAGCCTCCTGCGGTCATGTCGACGCAGCAGGCGTGCAGTTCGTATTTTACGGGACTGTACACCTGCATATATTTTAGAAGATGTAGAAGCAGCAGGCTGTCCTTGCCTCCTGAAACGCCCACAGCAATCTTATCGCCGGGCGTTATCATGTCGTAGCTGTAGATAGCTTTGCCCGCCAGCTTTCTGATTTTGCCGCTGATGGTGAACGCTTCATTCTTTTTTTCTCTTTTTGTGGAATGCATGTCCTTTTTTCTCCTTTTGACGTATTTCAGGGATAAATTTTATCATGAAATACGATGGCGTTCTGTCTGAACAAAGAATAATGTGATAAAATAATCTGTAATTTTGAGCATCTGCGACGGAGATGGGGGGAGCGCATGAGATTTTTTATTGATGGAAGTGAGTGGACTTTTCCGCACATGGAGTCGCTGTCACGAGAAGAGCTTCTTGAGGCTCTGCGCGAAAAAGTAGCTTCGGAGGACAGAGTGATTGTCGACATGCTTTCAGACGGTGAATCACTCGATGACCGCGACATCATGAACGTTCCTGACAGCATTGACGTTGAAGTGCACACAAACACGCCGTGGGGACTGGGGCTTGAAATCCTGGACGAAGTGAAGGAATCGCTGCTTGGCGTGTTTAAAGATTTGCAGACAGCTCTTGACGGCGCTGAACCGTGGACTCCGTTGACGCTTGATGAAACGAAAGAATCTCTGAAGTGGCAGATCGAAGTATTTGAAGGAATCCGCGACGCCTACCCCGAATATGACCGATGCCTCCCAGATGCCGCTGCCCTGCTTGACTCTGTTACGACGTTTGACGGGCTTTTGGCTGCCGGACGGTATGCCGAAGCTCACGCGTGGCATGAAAACGAATGGAAAAAATGCGCTCTCGCAGCGTACTTGGAAAATCTCAAAGATTTGCACGACTGGTTCGAAGATGAAAACGCAAAGGAATCTGACGAGGGCGCTGAGTCTGCGGAGGAAAGAGAATGAGTCTGAGAAAAGGTCTGGGGCTTTTTCTGTTTCTGACGCTCGGAGTCAGCGCGCTCATTGTGATGACAAGCATTGATAAAAATGCCGTGTACATTCTGCGTCACGCTCAGAAAATTTTTATCGTCTACATTCTTGGGCTGGTCTTTCTCGCGTGGTCGTGCGATGCGCTGCGGTTCTGCATGACGGCAAAGGCGATGGGGCACTCCATTCCTTTTGTCAGAGGGCTTGTTCTGACATGGCTTCACTACTTTGGGTGCGCGCTCACGCCCATGCAGGTCGGCGGAGGCCCGTTTCAGGTCTATGTGCTGTACAAATCGGGCATACCAATTGGATCCGGCATCGCTATCACGCTTATCCGAACGCTTTTCAGTACGTTTTTGCTGAGCATTGCCGCGCCGGCGGCGTTTTTTCTCAGACCGGAGCTGGTCAAAGGGCACTTTCTCGTCAAGGGCGTTTTCTTTTACGTCGGAGCGCTGTCGATCGTCATGTGGTCGGCGTTTATTGTCAGCGTGGTGAAACCGCAGCTGATTAAGAACTTTCTCGCGCGCTCTCTTTTGTTCCTGAAGAAGTTCAAGTGTCTGAGAAACTTAAAAGTTCATTTTATTTACCGCCGTATCTGCTCTGAAATTGACAGCTACTCTGAAAACGTCAGACACATGGTGGGACCGGGATTCAAGTATTTTCTGTGCGCTGCCGTGCTTTCAGTTTTTCACCTTCTGTCGCTGTTCTCTGTGCTCCCGATGCTGATTCGCGCTGTTGGAATGGCAGTTGACTATTTTCTGGCTATTTTGGCGCAGGGCGTGTTCATGTTTATCCTGTACTTCGTCCCGACGCCCGGCGCAAGCGGCGTGGCGGAAGGCGGCGGAGCTGCGGTGTTCAGTCTGCTTGTCCCGTGGAACATCGCTGGAATCATGACGGTACTGTGGCGCTTTTTTACGGAATATCTCGCAATTTTTATGGGATGCATCGTCGCGATACGGCTCATCGGCTGGGGCACAGCCGAGAAAATTATCAGCGGCGAACATGAGGCTGGCAAGGATGAGGAGTGCGGCGCATGAATACTCACTTGATGAATCGTCTGAGAGAACTTGCTTTTAAGTATCGAGGCGGTGTCTGGACAGTTTTGTTTTTTATCATCCTTTTTTTAGCGCGGCCAGTTCCGGGGCGAATCGCTTTCGGGATTCTGCTCGTCATCTTGGGACAGCTCCTGCGCTTCTGGGGCGTCGGCTGCATTACGCTGTACCGCGGGGAAAAAGTGAAAGCGCGCCGTCTTGCGACGTGGGGACCGTATGCCCTCATGCGCAACCCCCTGTATGCCGCCAACGGACTTCTGGGGCTCGGCTGGGCGTGGATGGCTGGAAATACTGCTGTTGCCGTCTTTGCCGTCGTCTTTTATATCCTCTACGATCTGCTGATTATCCCTCATGAGGAAGCGTTTTTAACGACTCAGTTCGGCAGTGACTACGCGGAGTATCAGAAGCACGTCGGACGTTTTTTTCCGAAAAGCGCGTACAGTTTCAAAATGGAACATCTCAAGGGGCCCTATGACGCATCTATTCTCGTGAAAAGCGAAGTTCACTCCGTTCTTGTCACGGTCTTAGGAACTGCGGCAATTATTTCGCGGCTCTGGTGGTAAAAAATCACAAAAAATAACAGACGGAAGGAGAAGAGTGCACATGTCAGTGGAAATACAGGTATGCCTTGCCGTGCCAACGGGGCATTCTGTCGTTGACGCGCCGATCGGACGCTGGTGGCTTGAATGGTGCAGCCGCGGTCTGCTCGCTGTCAGCTATACTGACGCCCGTCCCGGCGGAGATGAGTTCCCAGAGTGGCTGAATGAAGCGTGGAGCGCATTCTGGAGCGGAAAAAACTACAATTTGACGCTGATAACGCCGCGTCCTGTCTCTCCGTTTTTCATCAAAGTTTACGAGCAGCTTTCGCGCGTTCTTCAGGGGGACACTCTGTCGTACAGAGATCTTGCCCGGCTGTGCGGCTGTCCGGGAGGAGCCCGTGCCGTAGGGCAAGCCATGCGGATGAATCCGTGGCCTCTGTTTTTGCCGTGCCACAGAATTGTCAGCAGCACAGGCGCACTCACTGGGTATATTGGCAGAAAACACGTTGAGATAAGGGCGCAGCTTTTGGAATACGAACAGCGCATGCGCGGTCTCAGCGAGGCGATCAGCAGCTGTGTCGGCGGTGCGATGAGCCGTTTGGGCGTTTTTAAGTGACGTCTTTTCTGCAAAGCAAAAAACTAAATCGGGAGTTGTCGGAATGCACCGGCGGCTCCCGATTTTTTTGATGGGATATCTGTGCAAAAAACATTTAAAAATAAGTGCAAAAAATTGATGAGTTTAAAAAAAATTGCTTGGAAAATTCGACTCCCTCGTGTAAAATAAAAAACATAAAACGATGTGCATTTATTTCAAAAGGGGGAAGACGTGTGAAAAAAGCTGTCCTGCTGGGTAACGAGGCAATAGCGCGCGGCGTCGTGGAGGCTGGATGCGAAATTGCATGTGCCTATCCCGGCACGCCGTCGTCAGAGATTCTTCCGGCGATTGCAAAGTACGCTGATGAACTGAAGACCAACACCGCCGTGGAGTGGGGAGCGAACGAAAAGGTCGCTTTTGAGACGGCTGTGAGCGCCGCGATGAGCGGCAAGCGCAGCTGCACCGTCATGAAACAGGTCGGTCTAAACGTAGCGGCTGACCCGTTCATGAGCACTGCCATGTTCCGTCAGAACGGCGGATTCCTTCTTATCGTGTCAGACGATCCGGGACCTCACAGCTCACAGACAGAGCAGGACTCGCGAATGTTTGCGTACATGGCTCAGGTTCCGTGTTTCGATCCGGCGTCAGCGCAGGAAGCCAAAGACATGGTGTTTGACGTTTTTGATCTGTCAGAGCGCTTCAGCGTGACAGCCATGCTGCGTCCGACCGGTAAAATTGACCATGCGCGGCAGGACGTTGAGCTCCGCGACAGTGCTCTGCCTCCGCGGCGTGACGCGCAGTTCAAAAAAGATCCGTCCCGCTGGGTGACGCTTCCAGCGGTTGTCCGCAAAAACCGAGTTCGCCTTGCCGGCGTCAACGAGGAGATTCGCTCTGCCTTTGAGACGGAATACCCACAGTACAACTATGAAGTAAAGGCAGCCGGAACGCCGCGTCTCGGCGTAATTGCCGCCGGTTCGGCTTTTTCATTCCTCATGGACTTGATCGCGTCAGGAAAGCGCGATGACATCGACGTGCTGAAAATCGGCACGCCTGTTCCGCTACCGATTAAAATGTGCGAGGATTTTATCGCGCGGCACGAAAAGACGCTTGTGCTTGAGCAGACATGCTCTGTTATTGAACTTCAGCTGAACGACCGCACAAAAGTCAACGGACGATGGAACGGCGCCGTCCCGATGACGGGGGAGCTCCTGCCGGAAGTGATTGAAAAAGTAATCGCGAAACTCCTTGGCGAGTCGCTTGGGCAGGAAAACGATGACGATCTTGCCGATGCTCTGCGCATCATGGGCGTGGCAGACAGACCTCCGACGCTGTGCCCGGGCTGTCCTCACCGTTCAAGCTTCTTCTCGATTCGCGCGGCATATCCCAACGGCATC
>JAXEJY010000200.1:0-34189 GCA_034101315.1 Pyramidobacter sp. | reverse complement strand
CTGAAGGATTTCGGGGTTGTAGGGGGGAGGAGAGGAGATGGGGTGCTCAAGAATCGTCGTGACACCGCCGTTTGCCGCGGCTTTCGTCTCCGTCTCAAAGTTGCCGCGCTCCGTGTGTCCGGGGTCGCGGACGTGAACGTGCGTGTCAACCACGCCGGGAAGAACCATTTTGTTGCCAGCGTCAATTACTCGGAACGCTTCGGGCAGATATTCTTCTTCGCAGACGGAGATGAACTTGCCGTCTTTGACTGCCAGTCCGCCGTGAAACAGACTGCCGTCGACGAAAATCTGCGCGTTGCGCACAACCAAATCAGCCTTAACCATAAAAACGCCTCCCTATAAGATATGTGTGTATAAATTAAGCAAAACTGCTGTTACGAACAGATATTTTTTCCCCAGCCCGCCATGTTGGGAACAGGAGCGCCGTCGTGCCAGACGAACTCGCCGCGCACAAGCGTGTGGAGAACTTTTCCTCTCAGCTGCCAGCCTTCGTACAGCCGCGCGACTTCTTTGCCCCGGCTGAGACTTGCATCTGGTGACGGCACGACACGCGCGTTCGGATCGACAACGGCGATGTCGGCGTCGGCGCCGATTCGAAGCGCTCCCTTGCGCGGCAGAAGCCTGAACACCTCGGCGGCGCGCGTCGTCATGAGGCGCACAGCCTGCTTCAGCGTCAGCTCGCCGTTTAAGACCGACGTTACCATCAGAGGCAGACGCGTCTCAAAGCCGACAGAACCGGCAGGCGCTTTGAAGATGTCGTTCTCCCCCGGCAGCTTTTCGTCGAGCCGGAACGCGCCGTGGTCGCTTCCGATGTAGTCGATATTCCCGCGCTGCGCCTGCTCAAACAGAGCGCGCCGGTCGTCTTCTGTGCGAATAGGCGGATTGTACTTCGCGTACGGCCCCCACTGCGCCGCCGTGTCCTCGTTCAGCCACAGGTACTGAGGACAGCTCTCGATGTACACTTCCTGCCCGTCGCGGCGGGCTTTGAGAATTTCCTCAAGCGCCGCGCGCGATGAGATGTGGCAGAAACTCAGCCGCGTTCCAGTCGTCCGAGCGATGCGCAGAAGACGCATGACGGCCTCAGTCTCGCACAGCGCCGGACGCGCCGCGCCGTGCGCGTACAAATCTCTCGCCCCGCCGCTTTCCATGACGCGGCGCGTGAAGTGAGCGGCCAAACTACCGTTTTCCGCGTGAACTGCCAGAATTTTTCCCGTCGCCGCGACGTGCTCCATGACGTCCATCAGCGCCGCATCGTCCGTCGCGGTCGCCTTTTCAAATTCGCCCGCGCGCGGCCCAGTGACGCCGAACAGAAACACCTTAAACCCGACAACTCCGGCGCGTGCCAATTCAGCGACGTTCTGCGCCCCGCCGCCGGCTGCGCCGTAAAAGCCGAAATCGACGCACGACTTCTTCTCTGCAAGCTCTGCGCGGCGGCGCAGAATCGACGTGTTCCACTGCGGCGGCGCCGAGATGGGCATCTCAAAAAACGTCGTGATTCCGCCCGCTGCGGCGGCGACTGATTCCGACTGGAAATCGCTGCGCGGCGTCAGCTCCGGCTCGCGGATGTGCGTGTGCGTTTCTATTCCGCCCGGCAGCACCCATGCGCCGCAAAGGTCAATTTCGCGCTGTCCGTGAAGCCCCATCGGGTCGCCGATGAAGACGATTTTTCCGTCCTTTATTCCCATGGACGCAGAGTTCAGACGCTCGCCGTCAAAGATTTTTCCGTCTTTTAAGAGAAGGTCAAAAGTTGGCATTTCATCACCGTCGTTTCACTTATTGGGGCGTAGTATTATTCTGTGAAAATAATCTTAGCATGATCAAAAAAGACCGTCAAGAACATTATTTTCATTAATTTTTTATCTATCCGCATTATACTGCAAATATGAGGATTTTTTGGCGTGATTTTTGCCGCATGACCCGAAGAAGGCGCGTCATTTGCCGTCGGCGCTGAAAAAATTATGAGCGTTTATATGTGAATTTTTTTCGAAATATTAGCGGAGAAAAAATGCACAAAGGAGTTTTTCTCTGCGAAATTTCACTGACGGCCGCGCGGTTTTTCGCGCGGCACAATTGCCGTCATGTCAGAGGCGCTGTCATTTTTGAGCTGGCGCGGCGGAATTTTTTACCGTGCATCGCTGTTCCGCAAAAAATGTGCGGGCTGCGAGGAACGCGCGGGCTTATGAAAGTATAAATAATTTTTTTTTCTTAAAGAAAACGAGTTGCCGAGCGCGTTCGTCTTGTGCTGACATTTTGAGATACGATAAAATATAAGAAAAATATAAGCGAGACGGCTGTGCATCAATACTCAGTACGCCGGACGAGGAAAACGACTTTTGTTCTTTCTTTTGTCAGAGCAGCGCAGCCGGGTAATTTCTCCCCATGTGTTTTAAGGAGGCAGATTTTATGCGGAAGAATCGGAACAGCAAAAAAAGCATCAGCGAGATGACACGGAAAGAGCGCCGTCTTGAGCGCGCCGTGCTGACGCTGCTCTCGACAGGGTTTCTCCTTGCAGAGCCTCTGGGGGCTTCGCAGATTACTCCGGACACGACGCACGGCGCTGACTACACGACGTCTGTGACGCAGAACGGCGGAGTGTACACCGTGACGCCCGGCAAAAACATGATTCACAACGGAACGGGCTTCAACCGTTTTGAGAAGTTCACGCTCGACAAAGGGCACATTGCCAACATGAAGTTCGAGAACGAGTCGGCGTCGGCGTCAAAGCTGTACAACTTCGTCAAGGACGAGATCAACGTCAACGGCACGGTCAACGCTCTGAAGAACGGCACGATCGGCGGGCACATGATCTTCGTGTCGCCCAAGGGCATGGTCATCGGCTCAAGCGGCGTCATCAACGCGGGACGCTTCACGGGCGCTGTCGCGGATCAGGATTACTTTGACGAGTTCATCAATCAGCGCGAGCCGTGGGACGGCGATAAGTTCAAGAGCCTTGAGAGCAATCTGATCCCCCTGAACCGCGAGGGAACAATCACCGTCAAAGGCGGCGCGCGAATCAACGCCCCCGGCGGCATCCGCCTGGCGGCGTCGCGCATCGATATCGCGCAGGGCGCGCGGCTTGACACGGTCACGACGGATTTTGCCGGGCTGGTCAACGCTGTAAAAGAGGACGGAACAATTCAGGACTGGGGCGTCACGGGGGCAAATCTTGCCATTACGCGCGACGGCTCTGGCGACGTGTATCTTGTCGCTCAGGGCACGACGCCCGGCTCTTTTATTAGTTCTGTTGGTCATACCGTCTCAAAAGACACGGCTGTCGCGTCGGTCGACGTCGCCGGAACGGTCGAGGCGTTCGGCGACGCGGTGATCGCGGCAAAGGCGAGCAACGGCGCGTACGACACCGCAGAGTCCCTCACAGCCGGAAAGGACGTCTTCTCCGGCGGAATTCCCTATGCCGACGTGACCAGCCGCGTCAATGTGGCTTCAACCGGTTCAGTCATCGCCGGCGGCGACGTGAAGGTTGACGCGCAGTCGCTGACCGTCGTCGGGACGACGACTGCGGAGGACGTCGCGAGCTTCGGATTTACAATTCTTGAAATGACGACGCCCATCAACATTGAAGGCGCCGTGACGACCATTTCGAGCAGCTCATCGGTCACGGTCGACGGCACGCTGACGGCAGCCAAGTCGCTCGACATCTCTGCGAACAGCTCTGTGACCACGGACAGAGGCGCTGACATCTCCGTCACGAAAATCGTCGAGTACACGGGCAATATTCCCGCGTTCGCCGCGTCGGTCGGGCTTGTTGACAGCCATGCTTCGGTGACTGTCGGCAAGACGGCGAAGCTGACCGCGCAGTCCGGACCTCTGTCCATCGCGTCGCAGAGCAATCTGACGGGAAAAATCAGCTCCGTTGGCTCAGTCTACCAGACGACAGGGGAAACTCAGGTGATGAGTGCCCTGACCGTCAGCGACATGGAGAGCACGTCGAAAATAGACGTGCTTGAAGGCGCTCAAATCATGACGAGCGGCGACCTGACGATTTCAAGCGTTCAGACGGGCAGCGTCACCGCCTCGGCGGCGGCGGGCGCAAGCCCCAAGGCGAACGGAAGCGTCTCGCTTGCCGTCAACCTGCTCGACACGGACGCGCAGGTCAACATCAGCGCCGACATCGGAACGGACGTCAAGCCTGCCAAGATGACGATCACCGCCCAAAACACGGTGAAGAGCTGGAACTCCGTGGCAGGCGGCACCGCCGGCGCGATGAACCAAGGTTTTACCATGGCGAAGGGAAAGGCAAAATCCGATATCATCAACGCGGTGTTTGCCCGGCTGAAAGACATAACGGGCGATTGGAGCAGCAATGCGTTCCAGATGGACGGCGGAACGGTGCCGAAAGCGTTTGAGGCGGGCGGCGCGCTGAGCGTCGTCCTGGGAGCGCAGAAGTCGTCCGTCAATGTCGCCGAGGGGCGTTCGCTTTTGGCGTTAGGCGACATCTCCGTGACGTCATCAACCGTTTTGGCTGACCGCGTGTGGAAAGCTCTGGCTCAGGCGGGCGCGGGAAAGAGCGGCGCGGATCAGACGTCGCTGGCTCTGGGCTTCTTGTGGGCGCAGCCTGAAATCAAATCTGCGGTGAACGTGGAGCGCGGGGCAAAAGTTGTCAGTTCGGGCGGAACGGTCGCGCTGACGTCAAGCGCTCAGATGCTCTACATGCGTCCTCAAGCGCTCGTGAAGACAATCCAAGATAACTTTGACGCGCTCAAGAAAATATTCACCGCGGAGGGCATGGCAGACCGCTTTGCGCCGGTTGAACAGAAGTGGAATGAGATGAAAGACGACTTCGGAGCGCTTGACCAGGGGCTCGGCTTCAGCGACGGGCTGGTCAAATGGTCTGAGGGGATGCTGGAGCTCGGGCAAATGCTGTATGAGGCGGTTACCGATACCGGCGGAATCGTCACGGATACGTTCAAAGCAATTTCGAGCATGGCGGACTCGGCGCTGGCGTTCCTCGACCCGACGAACTACGCCAACATGGCTGTGCGCGCCCGCGCTGCGTCCGGCACGGCAGAGACGGGCAAAATCGGCTTTGCCGCGGCGGTCGGCGTGGACGTCATCAGCATTGAGAGCGGCGTCCACATTAAGCCGGACGCCCTCGTGCAGGGAGCGAAAGCCGTCGCGCTCACGTCGCTCATGAAGAACGAGAACGTCGCGTTCGGCGGCAACATCGACAGCATCATGGGCGGCATTCCGTATCCTGTCGTGACTGAGGGCAAGGGCATCGGCGGCAGCTTTATCATCCAGAACAGCACAGCGGTGAACGCCATTGACGTCCAGCAGGGGGCGCAGCTTGCCGCGCAGGGCGCGGTGGTCATCTCGGCAGACGAAAAGTCCATGTACACCGGCGCGGGGCTCAGTGCGGGCGTCGCGGGCGATCTGGGCTTTGAGGGCAACGTGTCCGTCGTCGCCGCAGACGTGAAAAACACAGTCCGCATTGACGATCAGGTTCAGCTGGCAGCGAAGAATGTCAGCATTGCCGCGCTGAACGACGACTGCGTCCTCAACGTGACGGGCGCTATCGGCATCTCCAACAAGACGTCAGTCGGCGCGGCAGCGGCAATCAACGCGCTGAATTATCAGTCGTGGGCGCGCATTGCCGACTTCGACGCCGACTTTTCCGAGAGCTCGAGCACGAACACGTCAGTGGGCGGCATCGCGGCGGACAGCTTCTCCCTCGTCGCGGACGGAACGAGCGACGTCAACGCTATTGCCGTCGCCGGAGCCGTTGCCAGCACGCGCAGTCAGGGCAACGAGAAGCACTGGTATACCCCCATCACCTCCATTCCGGGACTTATTAACAAGGGAATCGTCACCGTCGGCGGGAAAATCGCCGACAAGATAAAGCCAGCTCCGGCATCCGGCGACGAGGCGGGCGAGATGATCGAGATGATCGACATGGGCGCTGAGAACATCGGCGACGAAGCGGGCGAGGGCGGCGCAAATGTCGGCGAAGAGGTTGTGGACGGCAACGAAGGCCACGACCTCGAACAGCAGAACCCCGACGCCGGCAACCAGAACGTCGGCTCAGGGCTCAAACTGACCATTGCCGGCTCTGTGGGCTGGAACGATATTGACTACGACTATTATGCCGGCGCGGAGAACGTCGTCTTCACGCCGTTCAGCGGAACAGAGCCGCGCACGTCGGTCGTCTCTTCCAATCTCGACAAGTGGAACGGCGCGTTCACTGGCGCGGTCGCCCTGTCTATTTCCAAGGGGGAGGAAGCCGGGACGAGCGTCAGCGTCGCGGGATCGCTCTCGGTCAACGACGTCGCCAGCAAAGTGCGCGCGGACGTCATCAGCGCCGACTTCAGCGCAGAAAGCGCGTCGGGCACGAATCAGACGCTGAAAATCTACTCGACGACGGGCGGCAGCACCGTCGCATCGGCTCTTGCCCTCGCGCTGTCGAAAACCGACGGCACGGGCGTCGGTGCGGACGCCGCCGTGTCGATTAACCTGCTTGACAACAGCGTCGCCTCGACGCTGGACAGCGCAGTGCGCAGCGCTGATAAAGGCGTTTTGAACGTCGAAATCGTCTCTCAGGCGCGCGACACTCAGGTGACGGGCGGCGTGTCTGCGGGCTTCTCGTTCGGCAGCGGCAGCAACTACGGCGCAGCGGCGTCGATTCAGGCGGCGCAGATCAAGAACTCTGTCGCGTCGAAAATCACAAACTCTGCGATGAACCGCCTCGGCGGCGTCGAAGTCGACGCGCTTGACAAATTCACTCAGGTGACGGCAGGGCTTTCCATTGCGGCGTCTCCGTCGTCGGGCAGCGGCAACAGCTTTGCGTTCGGCGGAGTCTTCTCGCTGGGACTCATCGACAACGCACTGACGAGCAGCATCGAGAACTCCGACCTTGAAGCCGGAGGGACAATTCTGCTTCAGGCAAAAGACACTTCGGACAAAAAGTCCCCGTCTGACACGCCTCAGACGGAGAACAAAGTTATCAGCAAGAACACCGATCTCGTGAGCGGCGACATCGACCTGACGGGCGCGACGTATGCCAACGGCTCAATCGAGACGCCCGACATGTACAAGGGCGTCGGAAGCGGCAGCACGGTCACCGTTCCATCGCTTTTGAAGGACGGGCACGGCGTGATCGTCACCGCAGCGGCAGCCGGAAGCGGCAGCGGAACTGCCGCCGGAACGGGCGCGGCGGTCAGCATCGTCAACAACAGACACGAGACGCGCGTCGTCAGCTCAGATCTGACGGCTGACGGGCTTCAGATGAGCTCCGCCAACGGCGTTCAGCTCATCGGCGCGGCGGCGGGCGCGGCGGTCGGCACGCGCGGCTACAGCGTCACCGGCTCTGTCGTCTGGTCGCAGACGAACAACACGGCGAAAAACACCATCTCCGGCGACAGCGCTCTGTCGAAGCTGAACGTCAAAGCCCTGTCCATGGACGCGGCGAATGACGCTCTGACGGTCGGCGTCGCCGGACAGGCTGGATTTGCCGACAAGACCGCCGTCGGCGCGGCGATGACGTACGGCAAAATTGAGAACAACGCAATGAACGTCATTCAGAGCGCCGACATCCAGAGCGGCTCGGCGGCGCTGAACGCGTCGAGCAAAGGAAAAGCGTGGACGGTTGCCGCCGGGGCGACCGCCGGAAACAACGCTGTGACCGGCTCGATTGCCCTGACTCGAATTAAAGGCGCGGCGGGCGCGGAGATCAGCGGCTCGAAGCTTTCGGGGCTCAGTTCAATGACCGTCACCGGCTCTGACACGAGCAGCGCGCGCACGCTGGCAGGCAATATCGCCGCCGGATTCAGCAACGCGGCGATCGGCGGCGCGGTGTCGTACGCGCAGATCGGGCAGACGTACGGTAACGTCCCTGCCAGTCTGAACCTCCGCCTCAAAGATACGAGCATCACGATGAAGAACGGCGGAACGCTCTCCGTCTCGGGAACGGACGAGAGCTCTATCTTCACGCTGTCGGCAGGAATCAGCGCCGGAACGGCGAAATTCGCGTTCCAGGGCTCGGCGGCGGCGAACATGCTGCGCCGCGAGAACGTGCTGAAAGCGGAAAACGTGACAGTCAGCGCGCCGGGCGGAACGGTCGAGATGAAGCTCGACGGCGCGGCGAGCATCGACTCAATCGCCGCCACGCTGACGGCGACGGGCGGCTCAGCTGCCGCGGGCGTCGGCGTTTCAGTCAACCGCCTTGACGCCAACACCGTTCTTGAAGTCGGGGGCAGCCATGTCGCGGCGAACAACGCCCTGTTCCGCTCCGCCTCGGCGATGAGCATCTTCAACGTCGGCGCGGGCGGAGCTGCGTCCGGAACGGCGGCTGTTGCCGGTTCTGTTGCCGTAAATATGCTGTCGGGAAGCACTGCCGCGCGGTTTGTCGATTCGACGGCAGAAGTTGCCGGATCAATGGGACTTGTCGCGCAGAGCGACAGCTCGATCTCAAGCTATCTCGGCTCCGTGACCGGAGCGGGAACGGCTGCCATCGGCGTCCTGACCGGCGTCAACGTCATGAGCGACAGCACAGAGGCGTCTGTGACGAGCTCTGACGTCACCGTGTCGGGCGGCGCGGGGGCGGCGGAAATTGAAACAGCCAGCGGCATGAATGACAGCTCTATCTTCAAATACAACTTGGCGGATGGATTTGTGCCCGACACGCTGCACAAAGAGCGTCTGAAGACGAAGCACACGGGACTTGTTGTCGACAGCTCGGCGACGCATTCCGTCGTGTCAAATCTGCTCGCCGGAGGATTTGCCGGAACGGGAAGTGTCCTGACGTCGGTCAACGTGACGAGCCTTCACGGCAGCACGAAAGCGGCGATTGAGAACTCCAGCGTCAGCAAGAGCTCAGCGGGCGGCAACCTCCATCTGCGCGCCGCCGACTACTCCAACACGGGCGGCTCGCTCATGACCGTCAGCGGCAGCGGAACGCTTGACGTCTCGCCGCTCGTCGATGTGACGACGGTGACGCGCACGACGGAGAGCACTCTGTCCGGCGCGTCAACGGGCAATCGCTCCACTGTCCACGCCGATGCGCTCTCCGTGACCGCCGACTCGAAGCGCGGCGCTGTGTCGCTTGTCGCCGGCGTCGGCGGCAGCGGCGGCGTCGCCATCGGCGGAAGCGTCGCCGTGTCCAACTTCAGCGGCTCGACGCTGGCGCAGATTCAGAACGTCAACGCTCAGGTTTCGTCGGCTGAAGTGCTCGGCTCGTCGTTCAAGCGCGTCGGATTTGTCACCGGCTCGGCGAAGGGCTCACAGTACCTCGGCATGGGCGTCGCTGTCGGCGTGCTCAACCAGACGGATCAGACGGGCGCGCTGATCATCAACAGCGACATTGACATGACGTCCGACAAATCGGGCAGCGTCGCCGTCAGCGCGGACGCCCGCCTTGAGGGCTACACGGCGGCGGCGAGCATCGGCGCGGGAATCTATGCCGGCGCAGCGGCGAGCGTTGCCGTCAACGACATGGAAAACAGCGTCACCGCCGCGGTTCGCAATGCGAACATCGGCTCGTCGGCGCGCCGCGCGTCAGACATTTCCATCGGCTCGCGCAACGCGTCTGACATGCTCATCATCACGGGCGGCGCATCCGTCGGAGTGGGCGCAGTCGGCGCGGCGGTCAGCGTCAATCAGTTCTACAACTCGACCCAGACGGAAGTTTCCGACTCACATCTGTATACAGCCGGTAAAGCCAGCATCACAGCCGATGAAGTGCGCAGCGCCGATCAGAGCGTGGGCTCTGCGACGGAAAGCATCGGCGGAGCAGCTGCCAACGTGCTGGTCACGACGTTCGGCAAAGCCGCAGATGCCTACTCCGACTCGGATCATCAGTCAGACATCTCTAGCGCCATGGGCGAAGTGACGCAGGCGATAAACGACGTGGCAAATCCGTACGTCAGCGGCGCGGAAGGCAGCGCTGCGCCGGCCCTCGGCTCGCTCAACATCCTCAGCGCCAGCGAACAGGCGTCAGCCAATCAGGGACGCACGGGGCAGACGGTCAAGCACGAATCAGGCGACACAACAGAAGTATCCGTCGTCATTGAAAATTCAACGATCGTTTCGGGCGGCGACCTGACCGCGCAGGCGAAGGAGTCGGGCAAAATCCAGACTCATTCTCTGCTCACGGCAATCTCCGGCGTCAACGCCTACGCGACGGTCGCCATCAACAATCTGGACAGAAAAGCAAACGTATCGGTGAGCGGCTCAACGCTGACCTCAGACGGAGCGTTGACTTTGAACAGCGACCTGACCGGCACGGCGAGCCTCAACTCGTGGCAGGGCAGCGTGACGGGCATTGGGCTGACGGCAGTCTACACAGGACTGAACGTCGATGCCGATTCAGGCGTCAGCGTCACTGACACGAGCAAGCTTGCCGCGTCAAACGACGTGAAGATTTCAGCGAAGGACTCAAGCTCCAACGCGCTTGACTCGTGGGGTATCCAGGGCGCAGTCGATGCTGCCGGAGCGATTGTCAGCCGCCTTGACATGAAGGGCGGCGTCTCGGCGGAGACGGACGGCTCCACCATTACCGCCGGCAAAAAAGTCAGCGTTTCCTCCGTCCGCACGGGAAACCACACGGTCACAGGACACGCCGGAACGGTTGCCGGCATTCCTGGAATCGGCGTGGACATGAAAGTGTCCGACGCGACCAACGTGAAAACGGCAGTCGGCGGAGGAACGGGCACAGCGCTCAAAGGCAGCGCGATTGACCTTCTGGCGCAGGAGAACTCGTCGCTTGAAGCTAAGACGGTTAACGTCAACGTCGGCGTTGCCGCGGTCGGCGTTTCCTTGGCAGACGTGAAGAGCACTGGAAACGTCTCCGTGTCCGGCACGGAGAAAAACACGTACTCCGCGCCGTCGGTGAGCGTCCGCAGCGTCATCGGCTCTGCCGACAGCACCTCGGTTGAGGGCGGGCGCGAGATGACAGCCATCGCGCACGGCTACGGCGGATCTCTGACGGCAGGTTTTGTGTACAACGAGGCGAACATCAATAACTCCTCGACGAGCACCGTCAGCATTATGGGCGGAACGTTCGCCGAGAACGCCGACGTCAGCGTCAATGCCGTCAATCGTCAGGATGTGATCGCTCAGGCAGACGCGTTCAACGTGAATCTTGTCGCCGATCTCGGCAACAATAAAGCTGAAGTGAAGACGAGCGGCGGCGCGTCGGCGACCGTCAGCGGCGACAGCTCGCCCCAACTCTCATCGCTGAGTGTCTCCGCGCAGACGATTATCGCCTCGGACACCTCGTCGAACGGCGACGGCGGCGGCATTATCGTCGCCAACGTCGGAGGCGAGGCTGCCAAGACGATAACGAACATCACATCCAACACGACCGCGACGCTGGGCGGCTCGTGGAACACGAAAAAAGACCTGAGCGTCAGCGCGTCCCAGGGTTTTGCCAACAAGGTCAAAGCCGATGCCGTCAAGGCGTCTGTCGTCGGCGCGTCGGCGACCAGCCTGCACAACACCGTCTCCGGAACGGCAAAAGCCGTCATCGCTAATAACTCGAAGCTGAACGCGGGCGGAAGCCTGACGGTTGCGTCAGCCAGCACGATAAAGGACGGCAACGACGGCGATTTCGTCCTGTCCGGAAGCGGCTACGGCGGCATCATGGGCGCGTTCGGCACGACGAAGAGCGATCTCACGCTGAAAGCGGCGTCAGAAATCGGCGACAACGCCAGTCTGACGAGCGCCGGAGATCTGACGCTGACGTCGTTCGCCGAGGGCACAGTCGTTGAAAAGACGCGCGTCCTCTCTGCCGGCATTATCGACGGCAGCGGCGCGACGGCAAAGCTGAACGTGACGTACGACAACGCCGTTTCCGTCGGAAAGAACGCTTCTCTGACGACGACGAACGCCGCGTCAAAACTGGTTCTGGCGGCAAACGACTCGTCGACGGTTGACGGCGAGTCGCTGGGCGACCTCCAGGGCGCCGTCGCCGGCGGCGCGACGAGCGACATGACGCTGACTGTCAACCGCAATAATGCCGTATCGGTCGGGCAGGGAAGCGCGCTTCTCTCTGCGGGCGACGCGGCGCTGTACGCCGGACGCTCTTCATCGGGCAGCGTGTCGTCGCTGAACTATACCGCCGTGTCCCATGCCTACGCGCACGGCGCGATCACGGGCGCTTCGGCAAAGCTGAAGAGCGCCATCAATCAGAAGAACGCCGTCACGGTTGACGGCAGCGTCAAAGCCATCGGCGACGTGGCTCTGTCCGCGTCAAAGGGCTTTATCCAGACGATTGAGTCCGCCGAGCGCTACGCGTGGTACAGCCAGAAGCAGGAGGCTGACATCGTCACGACGGCGCTGGGCGAGAGCATTTCAGCGCTCAATCCCAACAACAGCATCACGGTCAACGGAACGGTCGAAGCCGGGCAGAACAACAAATATCAGCTGACCATCGGCGGAACAGTCGTTCTCGGCGAGATGACGGCAAACGGCATTAAAGTCGGCTCAATGGTTATTTCATCCGACACGGCTCTTCAGACGGCGCCGACGCTCTCCGACAGCGACGCCGATGTGAGAACAGTCATCCTTGACTACTCGACCAACCTGTTTGAGCGCTGGCAGGAAGTCTGCGAGCTCATCGAGGAATATCACGTCTCCGACAACGGCACGATGTCGTCGGCGTATCAGGGCTATCTGGCTGAGAAAGCTCAGCTCGAGTTCGAGATGGAGCGCCTCGGCGTCGCGCAGCGCAACGCAAACGGCGACATCGTCGCCGTGAGAAACCTGACGGTTCAGGCGATTGAAATTGCGCCCATCGCCGTGTCCGGCGGCAACGTGACGATTGACACGGACAAGATGACCGGACAGGCGTCGGCGTCCATTCAGGCGCACGGCGCTCCCGAAATCACCGTTACGAACAACAGCAACCTGTATTTGATCCTCGACGGCATGAACATCGAAAAAGAGGGCGGGAAAATCATCTACAACAACGTGGCAGTCGCCGACGGCGACGCCCTCCGCGCTCTGACGACCAACGGTGTGGCGACGGCGAAGGACTATAAGGGAACAGCCGTCGCCGACGCCGCGGCGGGCACGTCTGCCATCACCGTCGAAAACACGTGGGACGGACACGACGTCAAAATTTTCAACGCGAACAATCCGAGCGAGACCGCCAATCTGTTCGTCCTGCCCGACATCTCCGTGCAGGGCAGCATCGTCAACAAAGTTGGCGACGTGACACTGCACACTCAGAAAGGCTCAATTGTCACGGGCAGCTCGACGGTGTACGCCGCAGGAAGTCTGACTCTTGAGGCGATGAACGGCACGATCAGCCAGTACTCTGACGGCATGATCAACATCGGCGCCGCGCCGGAGGACGCCTATAAGGACAGCGTCGCCTCCGCCGACGCCGCGCTTGACGGACGAGACAAGACCGCGACGGAGAAGTACGTGTGGAGCGGCGACCTCGCTCCCGCAGCGTCGGACTCAAAGTACGTGGCAGGCGGCAGCATCCTTCTGGCAGCGGACACGATCAACGTCAACGGCCTGATTCAGAGCGGTTTCGGAAGCTACACGCTCGACCTCGCTTCTAATGCCAGCCTTGAGAGCAAAATCAAGTCGCTCGACGAAGCGTGGATCGAGGCGGGCAAACCGCCTCTGCGCGACGCGGATCTGGGCAGCTCGTATGAGCTGACGAAGGGGACGATGGTCAAAAACGCGGCGGGCTATTACGACTACGTCCCGGGCTGCAAGTACAATCCCTCAACGCAGTCAGTCGTCGTGGAGAACATCACGTCGTCCGGCGGCAGCGTGTATCTGACGGGGCGAATCATCAACACGGGCACGGGCAACTCAGGCAGGATTGTCGTCTTCGACGGTCTTGCCGACGTGTCGCTCAAGAGCAGTCTCGACACTGCCAACGCGCACAGCGTGAAGTTCCAGACGGGGACTATTTCCCTGAGCGACCGCGCCGGAACGGTCAGCATCACCGACACGGCACAATCTGCGAAGCCTGAGTTGTTTGACGCCTCGGGCACGTACAATCCCAAGGCGGATCTCCGCTACAACTGGACGGGCGGAACTGCGTCGACGACGACGACAAAAGTCACTCAGAGCCAGGGCTTCACCGTCTGGGGACTGTTCGACTGGGGCAGTGAAAAAGTAAACACTGAGAAATCGACTGAAACAGTTGAAGATGCGACTCTCGCGACGGGGTCGTACGTCACGCCGCTGAGCTCCATGGGCGTGTCGGGAGGCTCTGACAAGGACTTCATCGTCATCTACGACAACGTCATCACCAGCGCGACGACCAGCACTGACTGGGTTGAGTCCACGAAGTACGACAACTGGACGCACTTCACGGGCACGGCGTACCGCACGCAGGTCGGCACGACCGGCTCAAAGTCGTCAAAGGTCTACAGCGTCAAGGCGGACAACCCCATCAGCATTGAGGTCAAGGAGAGCGCCAATCCCGACGCGATCAGCGTCGAAGCGACGGGAGCGGCGGTTCTCGGCGGATCGATTAAAAACGTCACGGACAGCGGCAGCGTAACCATTACCGCTGACAGCATTGAAGCGCTTTCGGGCAGCTCAATTACGAGCAGCCGAGTGTCGCTGACGGGAACGCATGGCGTCGGCGCTTCGTCGCCGATTAACGTGTACTCGCTCGGCGACGCCATCAACCCCGGCGCGGTGGACGTGACGCTTCAGAGCTCTGCCGGATCGGCGGCAGTCCGCGTCGTCCGCGGCGCGGTCAATCTGAACGCCTCGGCGCTTACGGCGATTGACGTTGAAGCGCAGGGCGACATCAGCGGCTCGGCGGCGGCGTCGCGAATCGATCTCGCCAGTGAACTAGGCGGAATCGGCTCCAGCTCGAACTTCTTCAAAGTGACTGCCGGTCAGTACGAGAACGTGAACGGCACGGACAGTCTGGCTGCCAGCTTCAACGCTTCCGCGGCGAAGGACATCTACGCGGAGCAGACAGCGGGCTCGCTGCGCGTCGGCTCGGTTGTCTCCGCCGGCGGCGACGTCACGCTGAAATCGTCGGGAAGCATCGTCAACGCCAACATCTACGGCGGCGAGAGCGAGCTGACGGAGAGCGCGCGGCTGAATCTGTGGCACGAGCTGGGACTCTTTGAAGACAGAAAGACGAACGACATTGAGCAGCTTTCCAACTCAATCCGGCTCGAGTACGACTACTACACGACGCTGAAAGAAACTCAGCAGACAAGCTCTGAAGAGTTCAAAAAACTCGACGAAAAATACGCGTCGGTGACGGACATCAATGCGTACATTGCCGCGCAGAAAACGACCGAAGGAACGGCTCTGCACACTCTGACGAACTCGACGGCGTACGGCTGGACTGAAAACGCGCTCAAGTACGCCATTCAGGATGCCATCGTCAACCCGAAACAGGTTGACGTTCTCGACGAGACTCTGGCGGTATCGGGCAAAAATGTCACGCTCATCGCCGGAGACTCTGTTGGGCACATCGGCGACAGCTCGGTTATTGACCTGAGTCAGGGCACAGAAGCTGAACGTCTTGAAAGTCTGAAACAGCTGTCGCTTGCCAATCCGTACGACGTGACGGTCAACAGCGACGACACGTTCACCGTCACGCTTCACAGGGCTGTCGCGACTGCGGCTGACCTGCTGACGGCGAACGCGGGCAGCGCCCCCGCTGCGAAGGGCGATATTCTGATTTCGTCGCCTACGCGGCAGCTGACCATCGGCAGCGTCATTTCTGACGCCGACGGCGAGATCCGTCTGATGGCAAACGACGACGTGCAGCTGGCTGATGCCTCAAGCGTCGTCTCCGGCGGCTCTCTGATCGTCTCGTCGGGAAGCGGCAGCGTCGGAAGCGCGGCTCTGCCGTTCGCGGTCAACCTGACGGGTATGATGTCGGGCAGCGCGAAAAATGACATTTATCTCGTCGATCAGGAAGGCGACACACACCTTGGCGCGGTTTCCGGCGGAAAGAACGCGGTGATTACATCGGCGGCGAACATCCTGATGTCCGCTGAGGCAAATCCCAGCGCCTACGTCGGCGCGCCGACGATTCGGCTGACTGCCAGCGGCGACATCGGCGCGGCGGACAATCCTGTCCGCGTCCTCACGACCAGCGCGTCCCCCGACGTCGGGCTGTTCGCTCAGGCGGGCGGCGGCGTTTCAGTGCAGGGCATGGCGCCGACAGCTGACTCGATGCTGTACGTCAACACGGTGACGAACAGCGCCTCCGACGACGTCAATCTGTTCTCAGCGGGCGGAATAAGAGTTTCCTCTGAAATCATGACGCAGGACGGATCGATGAACGTCCTCGCCTCGCACGATATTCTCCTTGAGGCGGATTTGAGATCGGGCAGTGACATGAACGTCAGCTCCTCTGAGGGAACTCTGACGGTCGATGATTCGGCGTTTCTCACTTCTGACGGCAATATGATCCTGTCGGGCGGCTCTGTGGAGCTGAACGGCGATGCCTCATCCGACGGAACGCTCTCAATTGCCGCCGTGTCGGGCGATGTGAACATTTCGGGCGATATCACCTCGGACGCCGATATGGAAGTTTCGGCATCGGGGGACGTCCGGCTGGCGGGAGACCTTATCTCCGGAGGAAGCGCCGATATCCATGCCGACGGAACGGCTGCGGTTTTGTCGGGCAGCATGGCGGAAGTCGATAGAGATCTGACCATCTCCGGCGCGCAGGGCGTTTCTGTATCCGGCGATCTGTTTGCCGGAGACGCGCTGACGCTCAGCTCTTCGGGCGGCATGGTCGTTTCTGACAGCGACCTTGACGGAGAGAATATCACCGTGTCCGGCGCGGCAGGCGTGGAGCTTGCCGGGCGCGCGGACGCGAACAAAACGCTGATTGCGGAGTCATCTGCCGGCGTTGTCGATATCTCCGGCGATATCAGCGCTGACGGCAATATTCTCGTGTCAGGCGACGCTGGGGTCGAGCTCGGAGGCACTGTCACCGCAGAAGGCGCACTCGACATCGACTCAGCGCACGGCGCGGTTGCCGCGTCTGGCGACATCAGTTCGGGCGCTGACATCACCGTATACGGAGCGGCAGGCGCCGCTCTTGGCGGCAATGTCACGGCGTCTGGCGACATCGATATGAACGCGGTGTCCGGAATGCTGACGACCGCGGGAAATATCGCTTCATCCGGCGACATCAGCGTGTCGGGTGACAGCGGCGTTGAGCTTGGAGGCACAGTCAGGTCGGGCGGCGTTCTCGACATCGACTCGGCAAGCGGCGCAGTCGTCGTGTCCGGCGACTACATCGCCTCAGCCGGAGCGATGACTGTGGACGGTGCACAGGGCGTCACTGTGAACGGGATCGTCGCCGGAACGTCGACGATTTCGCTCGCGTCGTCAGGCGGGCAGGTCGTGACGCAGGGCAGCGTCCTTGCATCGGAGGACATCACCGTGTCAGCCGCGGGCGGTTCAATCATCGGCGGGCGCGTCGGCACATTCCGCAGTCTTTCCATGACCGGCGGCAGCGCTGAGGTAAAAGGCACGCTGACGGTCAGCGAAGACGCAACAATTGACGTGTCCGGCGATGTGTCCCTCGGCGGCGATATCGACGTCGCCGGAGGGCTGAACGTCCGTTCAGGCGGCACGACCGCCGTCGCAGGCAACGTGGCAGTGTCGGAAGACATCGTTCTTTCGGGCGACGCGGGAGTAAGCGTCCTCGGAACGATGGCGGCAGACGGCAATCTGAACGTCAATTCATCAAACGGCACGGTCGTCACGTCAGGCGACGTTGACGCCGAAAAAGATATATCGATTTACGGAGCTTCAGGTGTCAGCCTTGGCGGCGACGTCACGGCGTCCGGCTCAATGGACGTCCGCGCGGTGTCCGGAAGCTTGGAAGTCAGCGGCGACATCGATTCTGCCGGCGACATGATTGTTTCCGGAGACAGCGGCGTCGCGATTGGCGGAGCGGTCTTTGCGGGCGGAACGCTCGACATCGACTCGGCAAACGGCGCAGTCGCCGTGTCGGGCGACTATATCGCCTCAGCCGGAGCGATGACGGTGGACGGCGCACAGGGCGTCACTGTCGGCGGAGTGGTTGCCGGAATGTCAACCGCCAGCCTCACGTCGTCGCACGGACGGGTCGAGACGTCTGGCAGCGTCATCGTATCAGACGACATCACCGTGTCCGGCGCGACGGGCGCCGTCATCGACGGGAACGTCGGGACGTTCGGCAGCTTTGACATGACGTCCGGCGGCGATGCCGAAGTGAACGGCAGACTGGCAGTCAGCGAAGACGCGTCAATCAGCGCGTCCGGCGACGTGTCCCTCGGCGGCGATATCGACGTCGCCGGAGGGCTGAACGTCCGTTCAGGCGGCACGACCGCCGTCGCAGGCAACGTGGCAGTGTCGGAAGACATCGTTCTTTCGGGCGACGCGGGAGTAAGCGTCCTCGGCACGATGGCGGCCGACGGCAATCTGAACGTCAATTCATCAAACGGCACAGTCGTCACGTCAGGCGACGTTGACGCCGGAAAAGACATTGCTGTTTACGGCGCTTCAGGCGTCACTCTTGGCGGCAACGTGACAGCACTCGGCTCAATGGACGTCCGCGCGGTGTCCGGGATTTTGGAAGTCAGCGGCGACATTGCTTCTGCCGGCGACATGATTGTGTCGGGCGACAGTGGCGTCGTGCTCGGCGGTTCGGTCGCGACGGACGGCGAGCTGGACATCAACTCCGAAAGCGGCACGGTTGCCGCGTCCAGCGACATCAGCGCTGAGAAGAACATCACGATTGCGGGCGCGGAGGGCGTGGCTCTGAACGGCTCTGCCGCCGCCGGAATCGAGCTGAATGTCAGCTCTGAAAACGGACCTGTTGCCGTTTCGGGCAGAATGAGCGCCGGGGACGACATCACCGTCACCGCTTCGGGAGACGTATCTCTTGACGGCACGTTCACGACGAGCGAGGACCTTGAGATTGAATCAAAGAACGGATCTGTTGCTGCTGCCGGAAGCATGAGCGCCGGGGACGACGTCGTCATTTCGGGCGCGCAGGGCGTCAGCGTTGACGCGGAAATCACCGTCAGCGACGATCTGGAGATTGACTCGTCAGACGGCGCGGTCAGCGTCGCCGGAGACGTCTCCGTCCCGGGACTCGTGGCGGTGTCCGGCGCGGAAGGCGTGTCGATTGACGGCAATGTCGTGTCGCTGAATCTGATGACTCTTGAATCGGCGCGCGGCGCTGTCTCGGTGTCGGGACACGCGGCGTCGTCGGGCGATTTGACGATATCCGGTACGCAGGGCGTAAGCATCGGTGGCTCGGCAGTCACCAGCCGCACGATGCGCCTGACGTCCAGCGCGGGAACGGTATCCGTTGACGGAAAACTGGTCTCTGCCGGAGAAAACATGTACGTCGACGGCTCGCGCGGCGTGACGTTGGCAGGCGTCATTCGGGCGAATCAGGATCTTGTCATCAGCTCCGACCTCGGCGTGGCGCAGGCGGAAGGCGTCATCTCCGCTGACAGGCTTCTCATGACGGGCGCCGGCGTCAGCTTTGGAAACGGTGCCGTCGTCTCCGCGGCGCAGAGCGCGGCGCTCGACTCGGGCAGCTCGATTGACCTCCGCGGAATTTTGACGACGCCCAGCCTCGACATCACGGCTGTCGGCGACGTCACACAGACGCTGGGCTATATCTCATCGCCTCACGTCTCCGCCACGGGAAACAATATTTTGCTCTTGTCCGATAAAAACGTCCTCGATCAGGTGTACGTCGACGCGCTCGGCGGAACGGCAGAAGTCCACTCCGGAACGTCGCTCGACATTCAGTGGTCTGATAACGTTCGGGATCTGACGGCGATTGCCGCCGGCAATCTTGTCCTTCACAAGACTGATTTCAATATGAACTCGCTGTGGGCGCAGTCGGGCGGCAGTCTGAACGCCGGCAGCGTGACCACGGCTGAGGGCGCGGCGCTTTTGGCAGGCGGCGATCTGACGGCTGGAAACGTCACGACAGGCGGCGACCTGCGGCTTCATTCGGGCGGCGACCTGACGGCTGGTGCGCTGAACAGCGGCGCTGACGCGTGGGTGTTCGGGCTCGGATACGACTGGCAGAGACTGTCGTTCTCCTCGCTGACGGCGCGGGGCGACGCGGCGGTTGTCCTGCGTCAGGGCTACATATCGGGCGGAACTGTCGCTGCAGGCGGCAAACTCGCTGTCGGCGTCACGTACTTCAGCGGCCCGCGCGAAGCCCCCAAGGCCGATTGGCGCAAAGTCTGGTCGTACTATCCCTACGGCGGCATGATCATGCCCCGCGACCCGTTCAACGTCGATTTCAACGAGTTCCTCCGCAACGTCGATGTGGATCACGTCGTGGCGATGGAGCGGCGCAAACGCGGCGACAGATGGGACAATCCGGCTCTGACGCACAATGAGCGCGAACATCAGAACATTAAAGGAAGCGTCGTCGAGACGATCATTGAAATCAGCAGAAAACTTCGCCGGTCTCTGGAGTCGTTCTGGCTGACAGCTGAAAAGACGGACAGCGCAGTCTCCAAGACGGAGAACAGCGCTCACTCGTCGTAATGCAGGAGGACGTATCATGACTCTGTTCTGCTCTACACAAGGAAATGCGCTGAAAAAAACGGCGCTGTACGCCATGATTCTGGGAGCGGCTCTTGCCGCTCCCGCGCCGGCGCAAAGCGCGCCGCGCCCTTCTCAGTTTGACGCGGCGTCGCAGCTGAGAACGACCCAGCAGGGACTTCTTCAGCAGGAAGTCGTGCGCGAGACGGAGAAAAGACTTCTTCACAAAGAGGAAGCTCCCGAGCTGACGCGCCCGAAAGACGAAGCGGCGCCTGACATTGAGCTCCGATTTCATCTGACGAAAGTCCAGCACAATCCGTCGAAAGTCCTGACGGAGAAAGACCTGGCGCCGATTTTCGCGAAGTACGAAGGGCGCGAAGTGAGCATTCAGGAACTGTACGCCATGCTCGCCGAGATTAACGATCTCTACTTTAAAAAAGGGTATCTCGTGGCGCGCGCGTTTCTCCTTCCGCAGAAAATTGCGGGCGGCGTCCTGAACATCCGGCTTGTCGAGGGGACGACCGACGCGGTGTCGCTGCACGGCAACGCGTCGACGCGTCCGGCATATGTGCTGAACTCGCTGAACCTGAAACGCGGCGACGTGGCGAACTTTCGGGACATGAATCAGCGCCTGTCGCGCTTCAACATGCTCAACGACGTGTTCCTGCGCATCGAAGTCGAGCCGGGCGAAAAGCCTGAGACGACGCAGTACGTCCTGAGGCTTCAGGAGTCGAAACGGCAGTCTGTCAGCCTGTTCGCCGACAACTCCGGGTCGTCGTACTCCGGAAGGGAGCGCGCCGGCTTCAGCTATCTCAACCGGAGTCTGACGGGCTGGCGCGACAGCATGTCACTGTCGGGCATCTTTTCAGAAAACAGCTCTGCCGGATATCTGAACTACAGCCGTCAGATTGGCAGAACGGGCGCGAAGCTGACGCTCGGCGGCAGCGCCAATATGATGCGCGTTGACGACATGACGACGTCCGGCACGGTGGTGAAGAGCGAAGCTCAGGGCGTCAATCTGATGTACGAATATCCGTGGCGCGCCGACGGCGTGCGCCGCCAGAGGCTTCTCGCCGAAGCTTCTATGCGCTGGAACAAGACGAGCGCCGACGGGATTATGATTATCCGCCAGAAGATCAACGGTTTTTCGCTGGGCGCTGACTTTTTGACCTACGGCAAGGCGAGCGCTCTGTACCATTCGCATACGTTCAGCTACAACACAGTTGAAGAGGACTACTGGCAGACAGATGATTCATACTGGCTGTACCGCTTGTTTGCGCTGTGGCAGCGCGCCGGCGCGCGGGGAAATCTTCTGACGGCAAAGCTGAACATGACGCTTGACCTCGGCGGCGACGATGCGGCGACGGCGGACAACTTCTTCCTGGGCGGCCCGTACTCGGTGCGCGGCTACGAGAAGGACATCATCTCCGGCTCAAACGGCGTCTCGCTGAACCTCGAGTACGCTCTGCCGTCAGTGATGAAAAAGTTCGATCTCAGACCGTTTGTCTTCTTCGACACGGGCTACGTGTGGGAAAACGTCTACGGCACGGACAGCATTTCTTCAGTCGGCGTCGGCATCCGGTCAGACATCAGCGGAAAAGGCGCGTTTTCCCTGTCGCTGGGCTTTCCTCTCGACAAAAACGTCGCGTACGAAAAAGTCGACTCGGCGCGTATTGACTGCTCTGTCAGCTGGACGTTCTAATCTTTTCCTCAAAAAACGCACAAAGCGGAGCCTCCTCAAAGGAGACTCCGCTTTTTTGTGTGCCTCAGCTCTGACCGTCCCAGCGGCACAGGGCGAGGTTGACTGTGTTTTCGTGCGAAAAAGGAACGCCCTCGCGTTCCAGCCGTTCGCGGCGCTCTGAGGCGTACCCGCCGCCCGCAATTGTGCCGTCTGATTTGACGACGCGCTGCCACGGCAGATAATCCGGACAGCTGCGCATCGCCCAGCCGACCTGACGCGCGCAGCGCGGCGCGCCGAGCATGACGGCAATCTGCCCGTACGTCGCCACTTTTCCGCGCGGGATTCTGCGGACGACGGCGTAGACGCGCTCAAAAAATGAGGTCTGCGCTTCGATTTTCTTCTTCTCCGGCGGCTTCTTTGCCCCTTTGAGCGTCCCGTTCAGCCTCCACTGAAGCGGCTCGTCTGCGTATCGTGTCATGATATCGTCTCCTGTTTGTGCTGAGGATTTGTTCAGATTATGCGCCAAAGCTGCCGCGCAGGACAAGCTGTTCAAACTGGCGCATGGCGAACGTGAACGTCGCGTTCCGGCGGTAGCTTAAATAGGCGCTGCGCGTCGTGCAGCAGCCGTCGATCTTGTAAAAGCACAGAGGATCGGACTGCGGCGCGTTTTGGACGACTCGGTTGCTCAGAATCGTCGCCCCCATGCCGAGGCGGGCAAAGCTGTACGACGTGGCTGACTGCTCCAGCTCAAGCGCCACGCGCGGCGCGACGTTCCGCTCGCGAAACAGCATGTCGGTGTACTGGCGAATGTAGTTGCTGTTTGAAAGCACGATAAACGGCACGTTTTCCATGACGTCCAGCGTGACGCAGCGGGAGAGCGGCACGGAGAAGACGGCGTCGCCGAGCTCCTCGCGGCTGAGGCGGCAGGGGGCCAGACGCTCGTTGACGGGGAAGCGCGACGGAACGGCGAGAATCAGGCATTCGCGGTAGCAGACTTTCTGCTCGTAGCGCTTTTCGTCGTACGGGCGGTTTGTGATGACAAAGTCGACTTCTCCTGAGTCGAGAAGGTGCTTCACCTGAATGCTGTTGAGGCTGCGCACGCTCAGGTCGATGAGCGGCCATCGCGCGGCGTATTCTGCGATCCAGCGCGTGACGATGTAGTCCATCGCGAGGTTGCTGCTTCCTATGCACAGATGTCCGCTCTGAAGCGTCTGCTCTTTTTCGATGAAGCTCTTCAGCCTGTTTTCCAGCGCGTACATTTCCTCTAAAGCCTGAATGTACTCCACGCCGAACGGCGTCAGACTGACGGGATTCGTTCTGCGGTTGAACACCGGCAGTCCCAGCTGCGATTCTGCTTTTTTCACCATCAGACTGAGCGACGGCTGTGAAATGAAGAGCTTGTCCGCCGCCTTGCTGAAACTGCGCTCTTTGTAAACGGCGTAAATGTATGAGGCGTATTGAAACATGGGGCGACTCCCTCATTTTTGAAGAATTGTGAACGGTATATTGATGAACATCAATACTGTTATCTGAATTTTTATATTGGATTATATCAAAAAACGGGCGTTTAATGGAAAAAGTTGAACGGAACTTTACAAAGCATAAAGGAGTCGATGGTTCATGATTGATTTGCGAAGCGATACTCTGACGCTGCCCGATGCGGCGATGCTTCAGAGCATTTTGACGGCGCCGCTGGGCGATGACGGACGCCTTGACGCAGAGGGGCGTGGCGAGGACGCCACGGTCAACCGTCTTGAGGACATGGCGGCGCAGGTGACGGGCAAGGAAGCGGCGCTTCTGTGCGCGTCGGGCACGATGGGCAACCATTCGGCGCTTTTGACGTGGTGCCGTCCCGGCGACACACTGCTGATCGACGAGCTTCAGCACCTCGACCGCAGTGAAAAAGCGGCGTTCGACCCGCGCATCGGTCAGATGAAAAAAGTGACGTACACCCACGACGCCGACGCCATGCCCGATTTGGCTGACATTGAGAGAAAGCTGGACGAAAATCCCGTCAAGCTTCTCTGCCTAGAAAATACCCACAACTATCTGGGCGGCATGTGCATTGACGCGCCTCGCATGGCAGAAATTCACGAGCTTGCCGCCAGACGCGGCGTGCCCGTTCACATGGACGGCGCGCGCCTGTTCAATGCCGCCGCGTATCTGGGCGTTGACGTGAAGGAGCTGACGCGACACGTCGAGTCGGTGATGTTCTGCGTCTCCAAGGGACTGGGCGCCCCGGTCGGCTCAATCCTCTGCGGCTCGCGCGAGTTCATCAGAGAAGCCAAGAACACGCGAAAGCTCTTGGGCGGCGCGATGCGTCAGGCGGGAATCATCGCCGCGCCGGCAATCTACGCGCTGGAGCACAATGTCGAACGCCTTAAAGAGGACAACGAAAACGCTCAGCTCTGCGCGTCGCTTCTTCGCGGTCTGAACAAAATTAAAGTGCAGGAACGCGTCCAGACAAACATTCTCATGCTCGACGTCGCCGACGCGGGCGTCACGCCGCAGGAGTTCTGCGAGCGGGCGAAAGCGGCAGGACTTCTGATTCGCCCCATCATCGGAACGTCAGTCCGTCTCGTGTTCTACAAGGGAATCAGCCGCGTCGACGCCGAAAATGCCGCAGCGATTATCCGCGGCCTTGAAGCAGCGCTCTGAGTTCGTGAAAATCGCTCCGGCGCTTTGAAGCGCTGCGCGCCGGAGCAATTTTTGAAACACAATTTCTGTTTGGGGAGGCTTTATCAATGGTTATCGGCGGCAAAAAAGTTTCACTGACAACCCAAGTTTTCGTGGCGATGATCCTCGGCTTCATCGCCGGACTTCTGTGGGGCAGGACAATGGTTCAGCTCGGCTTCATCGGCGATATCTGGCTGAACTGCATTAAGATGATCGTCGTTCCCATGGTCATCTGCACCATCGTCACGGGCATTATCTCTCAGGACAGCCTTTCGTCGCTCAAGCGCGTCAGCACGCGGATTATTGCGTATTTTGTCGTCACGACAATGCTCGCCTGCGTCGTCGGAATCGTCACGTCAACCGTCCTTCAGCCCGGCAAACTGGCGAACTTCGCCGGCATGGCAACCGCCCAGATTAAAGGAAACGCCAACATCACGCTTGCCGGATTCCTCAAGGGGCTGTTCTCGACGAACATGTTCAAGACGTTCAGCGACGGCAACATCGTCCAGACGCTGGTCATCTCCATGCTCCTCGGCATCGCCATTCTGCGCATTAAAAACGAAGAACACAAAGCGACGATGAAGCGCTGCTTCAACAGCTTCAGCAGCATGATCTTCTCGCTCATCGGCATGATCATGCAGGTTTCTCCCATCGGCGTCTTCTTCCTGATGGGAAGCTCCTTCGGCAAGTACGGCGCGGGAATTTTCACCAGCATGGCAGTCCTCGTCGGCACGTATTATCTTTCCTGCCTCCTCCACGTCCTCATCGTGTACGGCGGTCTGCTGATGATTTTCACCGGCATCAATCCGTTCAAGTTCCTCAAGGAAAGCGCCGAAGTCTGGATTTACACCATGTCGACGTGCAGCTCGATTGCGACGATTCCCGTAAACATGAAGACCGCCCGCGAGAAGTTCAGCGTTCCCGACAGCATTTCCGGCTTCACCATTCCCCTCGGCTCGCAGATGAACTCTGACGGCTCCGTTCTGCTGTACGCCTGCGTCATTCTGTTCATCAGCCAGATGGTCGGGCAGCCAATGTCACTGCCTCAGCTGCTGAACGTCATCTTCATCTCCACAATCATGTCCATGGGCGGCGGCGGAATTCCCGGCAGCGGCATCGTCAAACTGATGGTCGTCGTCCAGTCCGTCGGACTTCCGATTGAAGTCGTCGGCGTCATCGCGGCGTTCTACCGCCTGTTCGACATGGGCACCACGACGAACAACTGCCTCGGCGACCTCGTCGGGACGATTATCGTCAGCCGCGGCGAAGAAAAATACGCGGCGCGCCGCAAATAAATCGCACCAGTTCAGTTCATTCCCCTGCCTCTGACGGCAGGGGATTTTTTTGTGTTTTATTCTACTGGTTGTATTTATTGACGCTCGTAGGCATTCTTTATGACGTAGCGAATCAATCGCTACGACTCGAAAAGAAAGGAGAACCGAGAATGGATGCGTACATACCGCTGATTATCCTGGCGGGATTTCTGATTCAGAACTGGCGGACGCCGCCTCCGGCGCTCCCGACGCCTGAAATTCCGGCGCTGGAAGATCACCGCGAGTCCGTCCTGACGGCAAAACAGCTGAACGCCCTGAAATGCCGCTGCTGCGGGCTGAACCTGACGGACTCCGAACTTCTGAAAAAGCTCGAAGCGCTTGTCCGGCTGTATCCGGACGAGGTCGTCATCACCAGCGGGACGCGCTGCGCCAAGCACAACGTCCGCGTCGGCGGCGTTCCGAAAAGCCTTCATCTGACGGGGCGCGCCGTTGACGTCGCATGCGCCGCCTCAAAACAGCTTCTGATGGGCCGCTGCGCCGCAGAGGCAGGATTTCGGATCGTCATCCCGTATCCGTCAAAAGGATATCTTCATCTGTCGCTGTAGCTTTGATGAAGAAAAAACATACTAATTGTATTTATAGCATGAAGAAAGCACTCTTTATGTCGAGGACCCAAACAAAGGAGGTGAACACTCATGGCAGTCGTTATTACACCCATTGACAGCACTCTGCGGATCAAGACCAAGACCGGCACGCTGGAAAGCGGAGCCGACCAGATTCGAAGCGTTTCGCTGAGCGGCGTTGACAGAAATGCCGACGCGCAGCTCCTGATGGACGTGACCAACGCCATCGGCGGACTGATTGCCGCGCCCGTTGTCGGCGTCCTGCGCATTGACGAAAACGCCGTCGTGTCGGAGTAAGCCGGCAAGAGACACCGAAAGGAGGTGAGAACACATGAGCAGAACTCTTTCACTGAAGTTTGCGACAGAAAGCGGCGATCCCCGCAGCTTTTCTCTTGCAGACCCCAAAGCTGATTTGAACGCAGCCGGAGCTGAAGCTGCGATGGGAGCGATTGTGACCGCCGGAACGGCGTTTGCCGACCCGATCACAGCCGGACTGAAAGCAGAGATCGTCAACCGCGAGGTTGAAGTCCTCATCGATAACGAGTAGCGCGGATTCCTCCGCGCAAAAACACGAGCGGCGATGCCCCCAAAGCGCCGCCTTTTGAATAGATGACCCACGCCCCGAACGCGGAAAAATTTTCCCGCGTTCGGGGCTTTTCCTTTTTAAACACAAAAAGAGCCGACCGGCGTGTGCCGGTCGGCTCTTTGCGTTTGCGCGCTTTTGGGGCGCTTAAAAGCTATTCGATTGCGATGACTTTGCTCTGCTCAATTTCTTTCTGTCCCTTTTTCGGGAACGTCAGGCGCAGAATGCCGTCTTCAAGTTTGGCGCTGATGTCTTCTTTCCTGATGTCGTCGCCGATGAAGAAGCTGCGTGAGCAGCTGCCCTCATAGCGCTCTTTGCGGATGTAATTGTGCTTTTCGGGCTGTTCTTCGCGGCTCAGCTGTTTTGCGGCGCTGATGGTCAGATAGCCGTTTTCAAGCTTGACTGCGACGTCCTCTTTCTTGAATCCCGGAAGGTCAACGTCCACTTCGTAGGCGTCTTCTTTCTCTTTGACGTCTGTCTTCATGATGTTCTGACCGCGTTTGCCGTACAGCGGATTGCTGCGGGTGAAGAAGTTTCTCTCAAAAGGCTCGTTCAGAAGTTCATCAAAAAGGTTTTCTCCAAATACGCTCGGCAGCATCATAATACATTCCCCCAATCAAAATCTGGCGGACTCCGGCTTGTGTCGGGAAATCACCGTCGTATATGTTTTTTATGACTGCCCTGTGAACGCGGGAAAAGAGTCCTGAACTGAATCTCTTCAGCTCCTCTTCCTTTGTTCTGAGTGTATTATAGCACCCTTATTAGCACTGTCAAGAGTCGAGTGCTAATTCCTTTAATTTCACAAGGGTATGATATGAAAATCTCCCGCCGCGCCGGATTTCAGCGCGATTGGGAGATTTTTTTGCTCCGAAAAAATTTTGGGGGCGGTTTTACGAAGACTTTACACACGCTGTATTTGTTCAAGACAGTCGGAGAATATACTCTGGTCACAATCAAAACGAAAGAGGGAAAGATGAAGATGAGTATGAAAAAAGGAATTTTTGCACTGGCGGCAGCGGCTCTTGTCTTTGGCGCTTTTGGAATGGAAGGCGCGGCTTCTGCCAAGATGAAGGGCGAGATCAACGTCATTTCGCGCGAGGACGGTTCGGGTACGCGCGGCGCTTTTATTGAGCTGTTCGGCGTTGAGCAGAAGAACGCTCAGGGCAAGAAGGTTGACTGCACGACGGACAACGCGGACATCACCAACAGCACTTCGGTCATGATGACGTCGGTCGCCGGAAACCCCAACGCCATCGGATACATTTCACTCGGATCTCTGAACACATCTGTCAAGGCGCTGAAGATCGACGGCGCTGCGGCTTCTGTTGCGAACATCAAGGCTGGCAGCTACAAGATTGCCCGTCCGTTCAACATCGCGGTGAAGGCTCCTGTGACCAAGAGCGCTCAGGCTTTTATCGACTTCATCATGAGCGCCGAGGGTCAGTCGGTCGTCGAGAAGAACGGCTACATCGCCGTGTCTGAAAAGGCGCGTCCTTTCAGCGGCAAGAAGATTGAAGGCAAGGTGACGGTTGCCGGCTCTTCAAGCGTCACTCCGGTCATGGAGAAGCTGAAAGAGGCGTACCTGGCGGTGAACCCTGCGGCTGAGATTGAAATTCAGCAGAGTGACTCCTCAACGGGCATGAAGTCTGCGATTTCCGGAATCTGCAACATCGGCATGGCGTCCCGCGAGCTGAAGGACAGCGAGAAAAAAGCCGGTCTGACGCCGATGGTCATCGCGATGGACGGAATCGCGGTCATCGTCAACACGGAGAGCAGCGTTGACGGTCTGACGAGCGCTCAGGTCCGCGACATCTTCACCGGCAAGGTTGAGAACTGGGAAGATTTGAAATAAGACGATGAACAACGTCAAAGAGAGGCTGGCGCGGTGGATTTTTATCGCCGCTGCCAGCCTGTCGGCGCTTTCTGTCGCGCTGATCTGCGTTTTTCTGTTTGCCAACGGCATTCCGGGAATGCTGAAAATCGGCGTGTGGGATTTTCTGTCGGGAACGCGGTGGCGTCCGGGCAGCGACATCTACGGCATTCTCCCGATGATCCTCGGAAGCGTGTACGTCACGGCGGGTGCGCTTGTCGTTGGCGTGCCGGCTGGGATTTTGACGGCGGTCTATCTGTCGCACTTCGCGCCGCGTCAGATGATTCGCGTCCTGCGTCCGGCTGTTTCGCTTCTGGCGGGGATTCCGTCGGTCGTCTACGGCTTTTTCGGGCTGGTGGTGATTGTTCCTGCGATCCGCGAGATGTTCGGCGGAAGCGGTTCAAGTCTTTTGGCTGCGTCGCTGCTTTTGGGCATCATGATTTTGCCGACGATTATCACGGTGGGCGAGGCGTCGCTCCGCGCTGTGCCTCAGAGCTATTACGAGGGCGCTCTGGCGCTTGGGGCGTCGCATGAACGCGCTGTGTTCAGCGTCGTCGTCAAGGCGGCGCGCTCCGGTCTGACGGCGGCGGTCATTTTGGGCGTCGGCCGCGCTGTCGGCGAGGCGATGGCGGTCATGATGGTGGCGGGAAACCGCGCGGTTATGCCGTCGAGCCTGATTCGGGGCGTTCGCACGCTGACGAGCAACATCGTCATGGAAATGGGCTACGCGGCGGATCTTCACCGCGAGGCGCTCATCGCCACAGCGGTTGTCCTGTTCGTGTTTATCCTCATCATCAATCTTCTTTTCTCTGTCCTGAAACGGAGGGCGCGCGCATGAACGCTGCTCAAAAGCTGAAAGCCGGATTTCTGCGTCTTGCGGTGTACGCCGGAGCTGTTTTCACCGCGGGAATTCTTCTGGGGATTATGGCGTACATGCTGATTAAGGGCGTTCCGCACCTGACGCGCGACTTGTTCGCCCTCAAATACAACTCGGTGAACGTGTCGCTTTTGCCGGCGCTCATCAACACGGTGTCGATGACGGCGCTGTCTCTTCTGTTCGCCGTTCCTGCCGGAATCGGCGCGGCGGTGTATCTTGTCGAGTACGCGCGGCGCGGCAGCCGTTTTGTCAGCGTCATCGGCGTGACGGCTGAGACGCTGGCTGGCATTCCGTCAATAATCTACGGTCTGTTCGGAATGCTGTTTTTCGTGACGGCGTGCGGCATGGGGGTTTCGCTGATCGCCGGCGCGCTGACGCTGGCAGTCATGATTCTGCCGCTGATTATGCGCACGACTGAAGAGGCGCTTCGCGCTGTTCCTGACAGCTATCGCGAGGGAAGTTTCGGACTCGGCGCGGGACGGCTGAGGACGGTGTTCTGCGTCGTGCTTCCGGCGGCTGTCCCGGGAATTCTGGCAGGCGTCATCTTGGGAATTGGGCGCATCGTCGGCGAGACGGCGGCGCTCATCTACACGTCGGGCACTGTTGCCGAGGCGGCGACGTCGCTGTCGGATTCCGCCCGCACTCTTTCTGTTCACATGTACGCCCTCTCAAGCGAGGGCTTATACGTCAATCAGGCGTATGCGACGGCGGTCGTCCTTCTGGTGATTGTCGCCGGAATTAACGCGCTGTCGCTCTATGCGGCAAGGAGATTAAGCCATGGCAAAGTTTGACATTGAGCACCTCAACCTGTATTACGGCGGATTTCACGCGCTGAAGGACATGTCTCTGGCGATCCCGGAGAAGAAAATCACCGCGTTTATCGGCCCGTCGGGCTGCGGAAAGAGCACGCTGCTCAAGACGCTGAACCGGATGAACGACCTCGTTGAGGGCTGCCGTATCACTGGGAAAGTGTGTCTTGACGGCTGTGACATCTACAGCGGCATGGACACGGCGCTGCTGCGCCGCCGCGTGGGCATGGTGTTTCAGAAGCCGAATCCGTTTCCGATGAGCATTTTTGACAACGTGGCGTACGGCCCGCGCACGCACGGAGTGACGGGACGCGCGAAGCTGGAGGAGATCGTCGAGCAGTCTCTGCGCGACGCGGCGATTTGGGACGAGCTGAAAGACCGACTCAAGTCGGACGCGCTGGGCTTGAGCGGCGGTCAGCAGCAGAGGCTGTGCATCGCCCGAGCCCTTGCCGTCAAGCCTGAAGTTCTCCTGATGGACGAGCCGACGAGCGCGCTTGACCCCATTTCCACGTCCAGAATTGAAGATCTTGCCGTGACGCTGAAGGACACGTATACTTTAGTGATGGTCACTCATAACATGCAGCAGGCGGCGCGAATTTCTGACATGACGGCGTTTTTCCTGCTGGGAGAGATTGTTGAGTTCGGGGAAACAGAACAGATCTTCTCAACCCCCCGCGACAAGCGGACAGAGGACTACATCACAGGGAGGTTCGGTTAAAGTGAGAAACCGTTTTGACGAGCAGCTTCACCAGCTCAACGAAGAGCTGCTGGGAATGGGCGCGCTTGTAGAAGAAGCCATTGAAAACGCGTCGCGGGCGCTCGTTCAGAAAAAAGAGGACTGCGCGCGCCGGGCGATTGTCTGCGAACGCGAAATTGACCGCAAAGAGCGCGACATCGAGACGCTGTGCCTCAAACTTCTGCTTCAGCAGCAGCCTGTGGCGCGCGACCTGCGCCTTGTCTCCGCGGCGCTGAAGATGATCACCGACATGGAGCGAATCGGCGATCAGGCGGCAGACATCGCCGGAATCGTGCTGTACCTGATTGATCAGCCCTACGTCAAGCCGCTTGAGCACTTGCCCCAGATGGCGCAGAACACCATAAAAATGGTGACGGGAAGCATTGACGCGTTCGTCAGAAAAGACTTGGAAAAAGCCGAAGAGGTCATCGGCATGGACGACGAAGTTGACCGTCTGTTCCGGGTGATCCGAGAGGAGCTCATTGCCCTGATTCACAGAAATCCCGACAGCGGCGAGCAGGCGATTGACATGATGATGATCGCCAAATACTTTGAGCGAATCGGCGACCACGCGCAGAACATCGCGGAGTGGGTCGTGTTCTCCATCACAGGACAGCACAAAGAGGAAGATTCTGAATGATTGTCTACGTTGAGGACGACGCCAACATCCGCGACTTGGTCGTGTACACGCTGACTCAGACGGGATTTTCGGCGCTGGGCTGCCGGAACGCGGAAGAGTTTTACGCGGCGTGCGCCCGCGAGACGCCGGAGCTGATTCTTCTGGACATCATGCTTCCCGGCGAGGACGGACTGACGATCCTGAAAAACTGCAAGAGCGACAAAACACTTTCGTCCGTTCCGGTCATCATGGTCACGGCGAAGAGCACAGAGTACGACACAGTGATCGGGCTTGACTGCGGCGCCGACGACTACATCGCAAAGCCGTTCGGCATGATGGAGCTGATCGCGAGGATAAAAGCCCGTCTCCGCGCCCGTCCTCAGACAGAGACGCCCCGCGTGCTGCGCTGCGGCGATCTCGTCCTTGACAATCTGCGCCACACTGTCACCGCCGGCGGCGAGCCGGTCGTCCTGACGCTGAAAGAGTTCGCCCTTCTGCGCATGTTCATGGAGCATCCCGGCGTGGCGTTCACGCGCGAACAGCTCCTTGAGCGCAACTGGGATTACGCCTACGAGGGCGGAACGCGAACCGTTGACGTCCACGTGCAGACTCTGCGCACAAAACTCGGCGCATACGGCGCGATGATCCACACCGTGCGCGGCGTCGGCTACAAATTTGAGGGATAGACCATGCAGAAAAAGATATTCTGGAGTATTTTCTGCACAGCGCTGACGGCGATGATGACCGTCGGACTGTGCGTCCTCATTTCAATTTACGGCATTTTTGACGTACGACTGAGCGAAGAGCTTCGAAACGAGGCGCACATCATCTCAAAAGCGCTCGCGTCCGTTCCTTCTCAAGCCGATTATCTCAGCAGTCTGAACGCCGAAAACCGCGTTACACTCATCGCCGCAGACGGCAGCGTCGTCTTTGACAGCGACGCCGAGGCGGATTTCATGGAAAACCACGCGAGCCGCCCCGAAGTCGTCCAGGCGATAGCTGAAGGCAAAGGCGAAAGCCGCCGCTACTCCGACACGATGACAGAAAAGACGATGTACTGCGCCGTCAGACTGACCAACGGCAGCGTCCTGCGGCTTGCCAGCACAGAGCGCAGCCTTCTGGGACTCGTTCACCGCGTCGTCGTGCCTCTGGCGCTGACGCTAGCCGTCGTCGCCGTCATGGCAGTTTCCCTGTCGCGCGTGCTTGCCCGCCGCGTCACCGCGCCGATTGCGCAGCTCAACCTCGCCGCGCCGCTTGAAAACGACGTTTACGACGAGCTCTCGCCGCTTCTTCTGCGCCTTGAAAAGCAGAACGACGAACTGCGCGAGCAGCTCGACATCATGCACCGGCAGAGTCGCGAGCTGACCGCCATCACCGACAGTATGCGCGAAGGACTTGTCCTGATTGACCCGCGCGGCAGAGTCCTCTCCGTCAACCGAAGCGCCGCCGATATCTTCAGCGCCGATCCCGAACTGTGCCGGTCAGAGAGCTATCTCAGCGTGAACCGGAGCGTCGAGCTTCAGAACGTCGTCAGCTCAGCCCTTGACGGAATCAGCGCCGAAGCTCAGCTGAAGCTGGACGGCAGAGTGTACCAGCTCCTCGGCAACCCCGTCCTGGAAAAGGGAATCGTCCGCGGCATCGTCGTCCTGATTCTGGACGTGACAGAGCGCCAGGAAGCGGAAGAAAACCGCCGCGAGTTCACCGCCAACGTGTCGCACGAACTCAAAACACCCCTCACGTCAATCGTCGGATTCTCAGAGATCATGACGAACGGACTGGCGAAGCCGGAGGACATGACCAGCTTCGCCGGGCGCATTCACGGCGAAGCCCGCCGCCTCATCGCCCTGATCGACGACATTCTGCGCCTGTCACAGCTCGACGAGGGCGCCAACCTGCCCTCGTTCCAGTCCGTCGACCTGATGAAAATCTGCCAGGACGCAGCAGAGCGCCTGAAGGAGCG
>JAXEJY010000199.1:0-3355 GCA_034101315.1 Pyramidobacter sp. | reverse complement strand
CTACCATGTTCACAATAACTGCGATTTATTTTTGTGCGGTTTTGCGGGACCATTATACTCAGTCTGCGTCAAATCGGCAGTCTTTTTGACCGCGCTGTCCGCCGCCGCTGGGTGGCTGATTCACGGCGCGCGGGGCACGGTCACGCTGACGGCGGTTGCCGCGGATATGTCGTGCTCGGCGTTTCTCCTGGCAGTTTTGTCGGCGTGTCTGGCAGTTTTCTGGGCGAAGTCGGGCGCGCAAAAGGGAGTGCTCAGCGCTCTCCAAGCGGGCGCGAAAAGCGGCTCGTATTTTTCGGGGCGTCCGTTTGCTCTGGCGCTCGTCCTCGGAGCGGCAGTCGCCGTCGCGTTTTTTCCCGTGTTCACCCTCCTGTTCAGGCTGTTCGGCCTTGAGGGGATGACGTTCGCCCAGTTTATGGGGCTGAAAATCGTCGTCGCGTCGTCGCTCGCGTATCTGATGACCAGCTTGGAGCTGCAAAGCGTCCTGCGCCGCTGGTAGCGCGGAGGATAAAAATTCTGTGCGGCTTTTTGCCGATTTTTTTATTTTTGAGGTCTGGCGTAACGGCGCAGACGATGTATAATACATAATTTGAGTAAAGCGCAAATTTGTGCCGGGTGCGTTTCTTTTTGAAAATGCCCGAAAACCTGAGGAGGTATGGATCTATGTCCGATTCTATTAAGGGGCCCCGCGGAGTCCGCGACATTCTTCCCGACGAGTCGTGGAAGTGGGCGTACGTGCTTGATCAGGCGCGTGAAACTGCCAATGCATTTCATTACAGCGAGGTTCATCTCCCCATTTTCGAGCATACTGAGCTGTTCAGCCGCGGCGTCGGTGATACAACTGACATCGTGGAAAAAGAAATGTACACCTTTACCGACAAAGGCGGCAGAAGCATTACTCTCCGGCCGGAAATGACTGCCAGCATGGTGCGCAGTTATCTTGAAAACAGCCTTGGCATTCCCGGCCAGCCCACAAAGCTGTGGGGCTACGGCCCGATGTTCCGCTACGAACGGCCTCAGAAAGGGCGCTACCGCCAGTTCTGGCAGCTTGATTACGAGGAGATCGGTTCTGACAGCCCTCTCGTGGATGTGGAGGTGATTATGACCGCCATTGAGCTCTTCCGGACACTTGGAATGCGGAATCTCGAGGTGGTTATCAATTCCGTCGGCTGTCCGTCCTGCCGTCCCGTGTACCGCGAGAAGCTGATCAGCTATCTGAAGGGGCGCTACGATGAGCTGTGCGACACGTGCAAGGCGCGCCTTGAGCGCAACCCTCTGCGCGTTCTCGACTGCAAGGAATGCCACGAAATAACAGCCGGCGCGCCGGACATCTTCGACAGTCTGTGCGGCGAGTGCTCTGAACATTTCAAGGCGGTCACCGAAGGGCTGACGCGCCTCGGCATTGCATACAGCATCGACAAAACGCTTGTGCGTGGCCTTGACTACTACACGAAGACGGCTTTTGAGGTGAAATCGGGCGATCTGGGAGCTCAGAGCGCCGTCTGCGGCGGCGGGCGCTACGACAACTTGGCGGAGTCAATCGGCGGCGGTCATGTGCCGAGCGTCGGCTTTGCCGCCGGACTCGACAGAGTGATTCTGGTCATGAGCGAGCAGGGCTGCTCATTCGGAGCAGAACCGGCTCTTGACGCCTACGTTGTCTGCCCCGATCCGTCTGTTCGCCTTGAGGCGATGGAACTTCTGTACACCCTGCGCCGTGCCGGTCTGCGCGCCGACATGGACTACGCCGGACGCGGCATGAAAGCTCAGATGAAGAGCGCCGTTGCCAGCGGAGCCGCGGCGGCGTGCATCTTAGGCGGCGATGAAGTCGCCCGCGGCGTGGTTGCCCTGCGCAACCTGAAAGCTGCCGTGCAGGAAGAAGTCCCGTCTGCCGAAGTTATCGACAGCATCGCGGCGCTGCTCGACGAGAGCGCTCAGTAGCGCCGTCTCCAAAAGATTACTGCGCCCTCGGGGGCGTTTACATTTTTTACGACAGTCAGGTGGATGATTTTTTATGCGTAAAGGAGTTTTTGATTCAAGCTGGAAAAGGACGCTGAAGTGCGGAGCTGTCTGCGAGGAGAACGTCGGCTGCGATGTCGTCCTCAACGGATGGGTGCGCAAGCGCCGCGACCTTGGAGGAATTATCTTTATTGAACTGTGGGACAAGAGCGGCAGCGTTCAGGTTGTGTTTAATCCGGAGGATAACTCAGAAGTCCACGCTGATGCCGGCTGTCTTCGCAGTGAGTACGTCATTTCAGTGAAGGGAAAAGTCCGTCACCGTCCTGAAGGAACGGTCAACGAAAATCACCTCACGGGCAGATGGGAAGTCGTCGCAGAGGATTTTCTGCTTCTGTCGGCGTCAGCGCCTCTGCCGTTTGAAATCGGAGCCAACACAGAAGGCGTCGATGAAAACCTGCGCCTGACGTACCGTTATCTTGACCTGCGCCGCGAAAGAATGCAGAACAACCTGCGCACGCGCCACGAAGTGGCGCAGTTCACGCGCGCGTATCTCAACAGCCACGACTTCACCGAAGTCGAGACGCCCATTCTCATGAAGTCCACGCCCGAGGGCGCCCGCGACTATCTCGTTCCCAGCCGCGTGACTCCCGGCTCGTTCTACGCCCTGCCTCAGTCGCCCCAGCTGTTCAAGCAGATTCTGATGATCTCCGGAACGGACCGGTACTATCAGATTGCCAAGTGCTTCCGCGACGAAGACCTGCGCGCCGACCGCCAGCCGGAGTTCACTCAGGTTGACCTTGAGATGAGCTTTGTCACAGAAGAAGACGTGTACGCGCTCCTTGAAGGCTACATTTCGGGTCTGTGGAAGCAGATTCTCGGCGTCGAGATCGCAGCGCCGTTCCGTCGCATGAGCTACGAAGAGGCGATGACGCGTTTCGGAAGCGATAAGCCTGATCTGCGCATTCCCTTTGAAATCCGAGACGTGACCGAGGCGTTTGACGGCGCGGGATTTAAGCCGTTCCAAGGCATTATCGACGGGCACGGCGTCGTGCGCTGCATTGCCCTCCCCGGCGGCGCGTCAATGTCCCGCCGTCAGGCTGAAGAGGCAGCAGCTGCCGGAAAGGCGCTCGGCGCTCCCGAAGTCGCCTATTTCCTGATTAAGGACGGCGCGCTGAAGGGCCCTCTGGCGAAGTACCTCGACGCAGAGCGCGCGGCGCGCTTCATGGAGCTGGCTCACGCGAAAGACGGCGACGCCGTGTTCCTGATCGCCAGCGTCGACGTCAAGATGGTCTCCACCGTCCTGGGACAGATGCGCCTCGACCTTGCCAAGGCGAACGGCCTCGTCAAAGAAGGCTGGGAGTTCCTGTGGGTCGTCAACTTCCCGCTCCTTGAGTGGGACGCC
>JAXEJY010000198.1:0-4898 GCA_034101315.1 Pyramidobacter sp. | reverse complement strand
AGCCGAAAACCCTTGAAAACAAAGGCTTTCGGCGTTGTTCACTGGCGTCCATAAGAGGATTTGAACCTCCGACCCCACGCTTAGGAGGCGTGTGCTCTATCCAGCTGAGCTATATGGACATAGGGGATTGGTCAGACGGACAACAAAAGAATCATAACACACTGCTGCTCTTATGACAACTGATGAGCGCGTTTAATTCCTCTGAATAGCGCTGAAAAATACTTTCCGTGTTTTTGCAGTCGCACGACAGCTGTGCTATCAGCTCATCTTTTCCTCCGTAGCGGACGAGCGGGCGCAGTTTCTCCAAGAAAGCGACTGTCAGCTGTGAACCGTATAGATTGCCAGAAAAGCCAATCAGATGAGATTCTATCCGAAGCCCGCCGTTGACGTTAAATGTCGGGTTGCGTCCTACGGACACAGCTGCCGGATACCAGTGTCCTGCATGCAGCGCTGCTCCGGCATAAGCGCCTTCCATGGGAATGATCTTTGTCTCGCTCGGCACAATGTTTGCCGTTGGAAAGCCGAGCGTCCGTCCGCGCTGTTCTCCGCCGACGATCTCTGAAAGGATAAAATACGGATAGCCCAGCAGCTTGTGTGCCTCTTCAACGTCACCGCCCCGGACAAGCTCGCGGATTCTCGAACTGCTGACTCCGTCGCCGTCGTCGCTAATGTGCGGCATAAGTCGGAGACTCCACCCGCGCGACGAACAGTACTGAACAAGAAAGCTGCTGTCGCCAAGTCTGTTCCTGCCAAATCGGAAATCTTTGCCCACGACAATTCCAGTAACTCCCAGCCGCTTGCCAAGTTCGTCGAGAAATACGCCCGGCTCCATTGAAGCCAGTTCATGGGTAAAGGCAATTTCAATAGGCTGAGGAATTGAAAACACGTTCCTCAGCCATTTTTTTTCGTCTTCGCTGAAAAGTCTGGCGTTTAATCCCTTGCCCAGCACGAAACGAGGGTGCGGCGAGAACGTCACGATCTCCCATTCAGTTCCTTTTGCCCGCGCAAGGTCGCGCGCCGCGCAAAAAAGGGTAAAATGCCCTCTGTGATAGCCGTCAAAAGAACCGATGCATACGATCAATTGATGAGCACCTCCAGAGGTATATTCGTTCTCGGATAGATAAGGCTTCTCTCGTCTTCGACTCTGAGCTCTCCAATGCAGAGAATTTTTGTGCCAAGGACGGCTATGCCCTGCTCGATCGGGACGACGCCTGCATTTTTGAAGCTCAGATAATCGACAAAAACGCCGAGACCGTTGATGAGGCGCTTTTCACAAAACTCGTTTGCTCTGTAGCAGTAGTAATGATCTGCCAGAGTTGAAACGGGAAGAACAGTGCGCGCCAGCGTTTCATGCGGCGGCGGCTCCTGCGGATTGAACGGCAAAGCGTTTTCGCAGCTGTACGCTCCGATGTTCAGCCGCCGGAGCGATGCCAAGTGCGCGCCGCAGCCAAGGCGGCGCCCTAAATCACGGGCAAGGCTTCTGACGTATACGCCCTTGTGGCAGTTGACACGCAGCCTTATTTTCCCCGGACCGATTTGTCCGAGATAATGAACTGAAGCGATGTCCACGGGGCGCTCTTTAATCTGCGGCTCCTCTCCGGAGCGCGCGATTTTATGCGCTCGCTGTCCGTTGACCATGACGGCTGAGATGCGCGGGGGCCGCTGCATTCTGACGCCCAGAAACGCAGGAATGACGTGCCAGAAGGCGGCTTCGTCAAAATCTGCCGCAACAGGTTCGCAAAGCGCTTCTCCCGTCGCATCGTCTGTCGACGTCTCCCAGCCAAACTGAACGTCTGCACAATAGCTCTTGGGGAGATTCATCACAGCGTCGCACAGCCGCGTCGCATACCCGGCAAGGAGGACGAGAGTTCCGCTGGCTGAGGAGTCGAGCGTTCCAGCGTGTCCGAGTTTCTGCTTTCGCCCGAACACTCTGCCGGCGGCACTGACACAGCCGCGGCTCAGAGCGCCGTAAATTTTATCCAGCACGATCACGCCATTATACATGCCTCAGCTCCTCTTCTAGAGCGAGAAGTCCTTCTTCCAGCGGAAGGGCAATTGTACAGCCTGCGGCGTATTTATGACCGCCGCCGCCCCACTTTGAAGCGATCTGCTGAGCAGAGCAGTCTCCGCGTGAGCGGATGCTGCAGCGAAGTGCTCCGGAAATTTCATTGACAAGGACTGCGGCTTGAGTTCCTGCGACGCGGTTGAGCATGTTGACGAGCGATTCAGTATCGTCTTCCGCAGCTCCGGTCTCTTTAAAGTCCTGCCGGGAAACCCATGACAGGACGGCGCGTCCGTTAATCTGACGGACGCGGTTAAGACAGCGCCCCCAGAGATGAAGTTTGGCAATACTGTCGTTGTAGTACAGCTGCTCATCGATTTTATCAGGACAAACTCCGGCTTTGACCAGCTCTGAAGCGACATGCAGCGTCTGAGCCCCTGTGTTTGAATATTTAAAGCCACCGGTATCTGTCATAATTGACACGTAGAGTGCCTCGGCTGTTTTTAGATCCACCGGAGCGTCAAGCTCTCTGATCAGATCGTAGACAATCTCACCGGCTGAAGATGCTTCAGGATGAATCCAGTTCAGCAATCCAAAGCCCTGGTTGTCTGGGTGATGATCGACGCAGACGTGAATCCGCGCGCCCTGAACTGTACGGTCAGGCGTGCTTACATCGATGGCAATTTGGCAGCAATCATCTTTGGGAACGGCGTCAAAAACTCTGTATTCAGCGATCCACGGCAAAAAACGGTACTGCGCTGGAACGGGATCAGGACCTCCCCACTGCACATCGCATCCCAAAGATTTGCCCGCGGAAACAAGAGCTGACGCCGATCCAAGCGTATCGCCGTCGGGTTTTACATGACACAAAATACGCCAGCGGGGCTGCGTTTTCAGAAAATCAGCGATTTTCTTCAGCGTCGTCATCGATGTCATCTCCTGACGCGCTTTCTTCCTCAGAATCGCAGGAAGGCAGTGAGGCGGCAATTTTGTCCAGAACGATGTCCATTTCGCGCGCAAGGATTTCGCTGTCGTCAAAGACGAACTTCAGCTCAGGGACAGTCCGGAATGTCAAAACGCGCCCAAGCGAAGCGCGAACGTGTCCTGCAACTTTATCCAACAGCTTGGCGATTCCAGCTCTGCCTGCCTCTTTAAGCGTCGTGTAATAGACTTTTGCGTACTTTAAATCTTTTGAACAGTCAACAGATGTGATGATCACTTCTTGCAGCTTTTCATCTTTGACTGAACGGGAAAGGATCAGGGAAATTTCACGCTGAAGCTGGCTATTGACTCTTCCCATTCTATGACCTGCCATGAAATTGCTCCTTTCTTTGCGCACACAACAAAAAAAGCCCCGTGTTTTCCGCATACGAGGATAAACCGGGGCTTTTCCAGTTCTCAGCGCTTAAAGCGTTCTTTTTTCCTCAATGAGCTCGTAGGCTTCTACGATGTCTTCTTCGCGGAAATCCTGATAGTTGGTGAACGTCATGCCGCATTCAAAGCCGCCGCGAACTTCGCTGGCTTCGTCTTTTTCACGGCGCAGAGAGGCAATCGTGCCTTCCCAGACAACAATGCCGTCGCGCACCAAGCGGACTTTGCATCCTCTCTTGATGATTCCGTCTGTAACGCGGCATCCGGCAATTTTGCCGACTTTGGGGGCTTTAAATATCTTGCGGATTTCCGCCTGTCCAAGCGTGTTTTCTTTAATCGTCGGCTTCAGAAGTCCTTCCATAGCGGCTTTCACGTCGTCGATAATTTCATAGATAATGCTGTACAGTCGGATTTGGACGTGCTCTTTCTCAGCAAGCCGGCTGGCGCTGGACTCGGGGCGAACGTTAAAGCCTACAACAATGGCGTTTGACGCCGTTGCCAGCGTGACGTCCGACTCTGAAATTCTGCCAACGCCTGTATGGACGATGTTAATTCCAACTTCATTCGTGCCGAGCTTTTCAAGCGATCCGACGATGGCCTCTACAGTTCCCTGAACGTCGCTTTTGATAATCAGATTCAGCACAGGCACGGAGCCTTCCTGCATCTGGCTGTAGAGGTCTTCCAGGGTCATGCGCTTGACGGCGTTGTTGTTCTGTGTTTCGCGGCGCGCTTCGTCGAGAGCGCTGAAATGATCGCGAGCCTCTTTTTCGCTCTTAATCTGCTTGAAGTGCTCTCCGGGCTGAGGCACTGAGTTCAGCCCTAAAATCTCAACGGCAGTGCTGGGTCCTGCCTGTTTGACGCCCTTTCCTGTGTCGTTGAACATTGCACGGACTTTTCCCCAGCTGCTGTCGAGCAAAACAATGTCGCCGACGCGGAGCGTTCCCTGCTGGACGATGACGCTTGCCACGGGTCCCTTGCCCTTGTCAAGACGGGCTTCAATGACAACGCCGTCGGGAGACACTGTCGGATCAGCTTTCAGCTCCTGCATTTCTGCGACAAGAGCGATCATCTCCAAGAGCTGGTCAATATGCTTTCCGGCTTTAGCTGAGATTTCGACCATGACCGTGTCGCCGCCCCAGTCTTCACAGACGAGTCCGTAGCCGCTGAGCTCCTGCTTGACGTGCTCAGGATTGGCTCCGGATTTGTCGATTTTGTTGATCGCGACAATAATGGGGACGCCGGCAGCTTTCGCGTGGTTGATCGCCTCTACGGTCTGAGGCATGACACCGTCATCAGCAGCGACGACGAGAACAGCAATGTCTGTGCACTGCGCGCCGCGTGCGCGCATTGACGTAAACGCCTCATGTCCGGGCGTGTCAAGGAATACTATTTCTTTGCCGTTGTACACGATATGCGTGGCGCCTAGGTTCTTTTTTATGCGGCCGGCTTCATGTGCTGTGATGTTTGTCTGTCTGATTGCGTCCATAAGCGTCGTTTTGCCTTGGTGGTCGTTTCCCATGACCGT
>JAXEJY010000197.1:0-12888 GCA_034101315.1 Pyramidobacter sp. | reverse complement strand
AAGCCGCCGCCGGCGTGCGAGCTGAAAAGAACAGCTCCGACAGAGAAACACGTAGCGAACGGAACAGCGCGGGAAATGTCAAACTGAGTGGTCATGGCATAAAACTCCTTTATCGAAAAAAAGCGCCTTACGGAAAGCAGGCGGACGGTTGGTAGGGACAGAGCGGCGAACTGTACAGCGGTTTCGAGCATAGTCGCAGCGAGAATAGATTGTAATAAAAACAAGTCATTTGAAAAACCTCCTGAAATATAAGCCTCAAAAAAAAGCCGGAATCCCTCACGAGGAATTCCGGCGTGCATACGGATAAAAAAACGCCGGAACCCTGAACAAGGATCCCGGCGGAAAACTCAGTCAAGCAAGACGCGCTGCGTCCGTCAGCAGTTATCTGACAGAAAGCACGCCGCCATACCGGCTTCGGCAGAGATCCGAAGTCGATAGCGCTAGCAGAGAAACGTTCATGGAAAAACGGATTGTGTTCATCATCGAGGATCTCCTTTCTGCCGAAATGTACAGTGTATACTGCGCTGAATGACGTGGATTTAACCAGATTTTTTTCGTCCTGTCAAGAGGGAAAATTTTTTAAGTTTGCGCAATTTTTTTTGTGCTCTGCCGGTCGTTTAATCTTTGAAAAACGCCTCTGGGTGTTTTTTGAAGAGATAGAGCGCTGCGGCGGCTGTGACAGAGCCTAAAAGCAGTCCCCAGACGATGTAGTCCATGCGCCCTTTGCCGAACAGATAGCCGCCGAGCCCTGCCAGTGCGTAGCCGTAGAGAATCAGCGTGCCGGCGGAGAGAAACGTGACAAGCAGTCTCATTTTTTCCGAGTTCCTCCCTGTGATGTTTTTGTGTGCAGCCAATTGACGGCGATATTCTATCAGTTTTTCGGCATTTTGTGTCAGAATTGCGCGAGTCGTGATAAAATGAATCATTCACGGTTGTGCAGACGCCGGATTTTTTGCCGCCGAAACGGCGGACGAGAACGAAGTTCTTCTGCCTTTGCCGGAATCAGTCTGCCACAAGGAGATGTCGCGCATGACTCACGAAAAGAGAACTCTTCCCACGCTTGACTTGAAAAGGAATTATTCGCGGATAAAAGACGAAATTGACGCCGCGATTCATTCAGTTGTTGAGAGTCAGTATTTTATTCTCGGGCCTGAAGTGAAAAGTTTTGAGACGGAAGCGGCGAATTATCTTGAGACGAAACACGCCGTCGGCTGTGCGTCGGGCTCTGACGCGCTGCTTCTGGCGCTCATGGCGCTCGACCTCAAGCCAGGCGACGAAGTCATCACGACGCCGTTTACTTTTTTCGCCTCCGTCAGCGCGATTACGCGCCTTGGCGGCGTGCCCGTGTTTGCCGATATCGATCCTGTCAGCTACAACGTAGACCCGCAGAAAGTCCTAGAACGCGTCACCCCGAAGACAAAAGTTTTTATGCCCGTTCATCTGTTCGGTCAGATGGCTGTTCTCGACACGCTGGCTGATGAGCTGGCGTCGCGCGGCATAAAAATTCTTGAGGACTGCGCTCAGGCGTTCGGCGCGTGGCGCACAGTCGGCGGCAAAATCATCCGCTGCGGCGGCTGGGGCGGGCTTGGCGCTTTTTCGTTTTTCCCGACGAAAAACCTCGGCTGCTACGGCGACGGCGGCATGGTTTCGACACAGAGCGATGAGCTGGCAGAGCGTCTGTCGCGCCTGCGCGTTCACGGCGCCGGAACGACCTATTTTCACGAAGAAGTCGGCTTGAACAGCAGGCTCGACGCTATTCAGGCAGCAGTGCTGCGCGTCCATCTGCGCCATCTCGACAGCTGGATTGAAGAGCGCCGTCTCGTCGCCGACCGCTACAGACTTCTGTTCGCTGAACGCCGCCTCGAAGGCATGATCACTCCGCCTGCTCAAACGCCCGGCAACTGGCACACGTATCACCAGTACGTCGTCCGCGCCCGTCGGCGCGACGAGCTGATGGCGCACCTTGCCAATGCCGGAATTACGTCGCGCATCTACTATCCGCTCCCGCTTCATCTGCAAAAATGTTTTGCCTATCTTGGAGGCAAAACGGGCGACTGTCCCGAAAGCGAGCGTCTGGCAGGCGAGTGCCTGGCGCTGCCGGTTTTTCCCGGACTGACGATGGAGGAGCAGCAGTGGGTCGCCGATGAAATCGCCGCGTTTTATAAAAAATAAGCGCGTGCAGCGGAGAATTGTACATTTTACCAACATTGACCAAATTGACTTTTCATGGTTGAATAGAGAAAAGCATCAGAAATTCTCATGGAGGTGACATTCCAGTATGATGCCGCTGTTCTTTGACTGGACAATGATGCTCCTGATTCCCGCGATGATCCTTGCCGCGTGGGCGCAGGGGCAAGTGAGAAACACATTTTCAACATATTCCCGAATGTCGACTCAGCGCGGAGTAACCGCCGAGGAGGCGGCGCGCGAAATTCTCGACAGCTACGGGCTGAAGAACGTGCCGATTCGGCGCGTGTCGGGGGACCTGACAGACCATTATGACCCGAACAGCAAGAGTCTTTCTCTGTCGGAGAGCGTTTACGGCAGCCGATCCATTGCTGCCATCGGCGTCGCCGCGCACGAAGTCGGACATGCCGTGCAGGACAAAATCGGCTACAAGCCGCTCGTGTTCCGCAACACGATCGTGCCAATTGTATCTTTTACGTCGCAGGCTGCGATGCCGCTGTTCTTCATCGGCATTCTCATGGGCGGGAAAACGCTGATGGACCTCGGAATTCTGCTGTTTGTCGGCGTGCTCGTCTTCCATCTTGTCACGCTGCCTGTCGAATTTGACGCATCGCGCCGGGCGCTTGCTGTGCTTGGAGGAAACGGCATGCTGACGGACGGCGAAGTAGGCGGCGCGCGCAAAGTTCTCAATGCCGCCGCAATGACGTATGTCGCCGCGACGTTCATGGCGGCTTCTCAGCTTCTGCGTCTTCTTGTGCTCAGAAACCGTTACAGCAGCAGAGATTAGCGCGTTTTCTTCTCGTCGGGTGCGGGTGGTCTCCAAAAATTGGGCGACCACCCTTTTTTTAGCGCTGAAGCGTGTAGGAGGTATTTATGTTTCGGACATTCAATCCCATTCTGCTGGTGCTCGGCATGTTTCTGCTTTTTTACGGGTTCAGTTTTCTCTTTTTGCCTCTGCTCCTTATTCTTCTTCTCGTCGGCGGGGCGCTCGGATTTGCCGCGACGTCGGGTTTTTGGCTTCTCACCGGGCCTAAACAGCTCTGGATGCTTGTGACAAGCGCTCGAGCGCGGGCAAATTTTGCCCTGTATCACGCGACGGCGCGCGTTTTGATGGAGCACGGCTGGCCGTCTCTGAACGGCAGCTCGTCGGAAAACGGCTTTTTCCTGCGCGGCACTGACGATGAAAACGGAGTCTACGAGGCTGCTGTCGTCGCGCTCAGCCGGCTGAAAAACGGTGAACGGGGGCTTGCCGTCTACGCTGAGTGCGGCACGACAAAAGTGATGGTCAACCTGCTGATGGCAGTTGTCTTTATCGTCCTGCTGTTTATGGCAGGTCAGGCCGGCGCGGTGGGGCTGGTCCTGGCTGTGCTGGCATCTCAGGTGGCAGGGCCTCTGATCTCGCCCTATGTCCAGAATTTCGCCTTGGGCGGCAGCGATGTCAAGTCGCTCCAAATCACAGGAGCGGCGTATAAAAAACGTCTCGTGACTGCGTTTAAGGGTAAAGTTACTGACGCTCAGACGGGCGTCTTCGTGTCAACGTCGTCGGAGAACACAATCGAAGCAGAAATTCTCGAGGATTAGCAGAAGAATTGCAGAGAAAAAGGACGTGGATTCATGCGAGGTATTGATGCGGCGCTGCACATCTGGGCGCAGGTTCGTAAAGGCGCGATGGTCAGCGAGGCGCTGCGCGCGCTTGGAAATGCCGTGACGCCGGCGGACAGGACGCTTGCCGCGTCATTGGCGTACAGCATGACGCGGCGGCTGTCTCTGTGGCAAATGCTGCGCGAAAAGTTCCTTCTGCCCAAGCCGTCAAAGTTCTCAAAGCACGTTCAGACGGCTGTGCTTGCCGGGGCGGCAGGGCTTCTGGAGCTTAGGACGTTCGCGCCGGCGGCACTCATCTCCGCGCTTGTCGACTGGACAAAAGCGCGTGATCCGCGGGGCGCCCGCGTCGTCAATGCCGTACTGCGCCGCGTTTTAGAGCAGGGGGCCGGGGTTCTGAAACAGCTTGAGTCCGACGGCGGACTTGAAGCGCTGTGTTTGCTCTCAGGCGTGCCTCTGTGGGCGGCTGAACGATGGATTGATCAGTACGGCGATGAAATCGGACGTGCTCTTGTGCAGCAGAACGCAGAACCCGGCGCTCTGTCGCTGCGCCGTTCGCCGAACGCCCCTGCCGACATGGCAGTCCGCTTGGAAGAAGCGGGAGTTGCGGTTGTGCCGTCGCCGATGGCGGAGAGCATTCGCGTGTCCGGGACGGCTCTGCCCAGCGCTCTTGCGGGGTATGCCGAGGGATTTCTGACGCCGCAGAGCGAGTCGGCAATGGCTGTCGGCAAAATTGCCGCGGACTTTTCCGGTTCGCGGCTTCTTGACATGTGCGCCGGGCGCGGCGTCAAAACCGGACAGATTGCTCAGCTGCGCCCCGACGTCACCGTCGAGGGGTGGGATCTGTCAGAAGGGCGCGTGGCGGCAGGCCGCCGCGACATGGAGCGCCTCGGCGTGTCAGCTCGGGTGTTCATGAAAAACGGCGACGCGCTTTTGCTCCAGCCCGACATCGCCCCTGACGCCATCCTGGTCGACGCGCCGTGCTCCGGCAGCGGCACGTGGCGGCGTCACCCTGAGGGAAAATGGCGTCTTGAGGCACCAAGTCTGGCAGATCTGCAGCAGCTTCAGCTCGCTCTCTTGCTCCGCGCTTTTTCTCTGGTCAAAAAGGGCGGAAAAGTGGTATATTCCACATGCAGCCTTTTCGCTGAAGAAAATGAAAACGTTGCCGCGCAGGCGCTTGCCGCGTCGCCTGAAATCAGGCTGACTGACGCAGCATGTCCGTTCTCGCTGCCGCGTTCGGCGGGGAGCGTGATTATGCCGGACAACCCGTGGACCGACGGCTTTTATCTCGCGGCGTTCACGAAGATCAATGAAACCGTTTGACGGATGGAGGGAACAGCATGAGCAGGTCGTTTAAACTGACGCTGACGGTGATGCTGCTGTGCATTATTGGTTCGGCGGCATTCATCAGCTATAAAGTGTTTTTTGACAATCCGGCGCGCTCCATGCCGCTCTTAAAGGGCAGTTCAGTCATTGAAGCCGTGGAGATGCTCGAACGGCTTGGCATCAAAGCGCGCATTGAGCAGGAAGAGTCGTCGCTTCCGCGCGGCACCGTCATCAGCCAGTGGCCAGCGACGGGCGTTAAACTGCGCGGCGGCAAGACAGCCATTCTCAAGGTCAGCCGCGGTTCGGCAAAAATGCCCCTTCCCGATCTGCGCGGGCTGACGCAGCAGCAGGCGGTCAAGCGCCTTCAGGAGGAGGGCTTTATCGTCGGCGAAATTGTCAAAGTCAACCACGAGCGTCCCGCCGGCGTCGTCGCAGCTCAGAATCCCTCAGCGCCGGCTTCAGTGCCTCAGGGACGCGAAGTCAGCCTGATGGTCAGCATGGGACCAGCTGTCAAAGGCGGACAAGTTATCGTTCCTGATCTTCAGCAGCAGAACGAAAAGACGGCGGTTGAGCTGGCGCGCGTCGGAGGACTGACGCCCCGCGTCGAGTACATCTACAGCAACGCTGCGCCTCGCGGCATGGTCATCGGCATGAAGCCTGACGCCGGCAGAAAAGTTCCCCGCGGAAGCGAAGTCGTCCTGAAAGTTGCGTCGTGGGATCGGAATCTTATCCCCGTCAAAGAGCCGACAGACGCTGAACCGGCGGCAGAAGGAAGCTCCAGCGGCGGCGCGAAGGTCGTTGTGCTCCAGCCGCAGACCGATCCCAGCAAAGCGCGCCAAATTCCCTACGCCTCTTCTGGCGATCAGGAGCCCCAGGAAAATCCCGTCACAGAAGCCCCAGCGCCGCAGCCTCAGGCTGAATCGCACAGCAAAGTGGCAGCAATCCGCTATCAGGCGCCGCCCGTCAAAAATCAGACGCTCCGCATAGAACTTGTCGACAAAAAAGGCACGCGCACGCTGGTCGATAGAAAAGCCAAAGCGGGCGAGTACGTCAAGGTTGACGCGCTGTACACAGGCGAAGCCCTTGTGACCATTTATCTTGGAGGAAATTTCGTATGGCAGGACCGCTTCAAATAAAGCCCCTTATTATCGCTCCGTCAATTCTCTCCGCCGATCCTCTGGCAGTCGGCGAGTCGCTGAACTCCCTTGAGGGGAACTTTGACTGGCTGCACATTGACATCATGGACGGGCATTTTGTGCCGAATCTGTCCTACGGACCGGCTATCGTCAAGGCAATTCGCCGCCGTCTGCCCGACGCGGTTCTTGACGTGCACCTCATGGTGGAGCCGGCGGAGGATTTCCTCGACATGTTCTTGGACGCCCGCCCCGATTATGTCACAATCCATCAGGAAAGCTCGCGTCATCTGCACAGAGCGCTGTCTCATATCAGAAGCGCCGGCGTTCGTCCCGGCGTTGTGCTGAATCCTGCAACGCCCGTGGAGATGATTAAGCCCGTTTTGAACATGGTTGACCTCGTGCTTCTCATGTCGGTCAATCCGGGGTTCGGCGGACAGAGCTTTATCCCCGAAGTGACGGAAAAAGCCGTCGAGCTGTGCCGGATGCGAGAGGCGCGAGGACTGAACTATCTGATTGAAATGGACGGCGGCATTGGCGCCTCCAATCTGAAAAAAGTGCGTTTAAGCGGCGTTGACGCAGCGGTCATGGGAAGCGCGGTGTTCGGTACTCCCAATCCCGCCCAGACAGTGATCGCCATGCGCCAGATTGCCGCCGACGCCGATGAGTTCGTGTCATGAAGGAGGTAAAAGCATGAGCGAATCAATGGAAGAAAAGCTTCGCAGTCTTGAGGAGCTTGGCGCGAAACTGCGCGAAATCCGCACAGAACGCTCTCTGACGCTGGAGAACGTCGCAGAAGCCATCTGCGTGCGCAAGAACTTTCTCGAGGATATTGAAGCAGGTACCTTTGAAAACTTTATCGCGCTCGTCTATGCCCGCGGATTTGTCCGCAGCTACGCTGAATATCTTGAAGCTCCTGAATTGTGGCAGGAATACAGCGTTCAGCTGACGCCAGAGAGCTTTTCTGGCCTGCCCCGGCGGCAGTCTCAGCGGCAGAAAAATGCGGCGCAGACTCCATCGCGCGGCAGTTCTGTCTCTCCCGCGGCGCAGACGCAGGGATTTAAACAGAGCAATTTGAGGAAAAAGTGCATCGTTGTCCTGCTGCTCATCATCGTTGCCGGCTGCGGCGCGCTTTGGGCGAACTGGGACAGGATCGGGGCGGAGATTGTCTCCGTCCAGCAGAAACAAGCGCTTGACGCAGAACAGAGCCGCCGCGCTCAGGACGAAAAGCTGGAAGCCCAGAAGAAAGCGGAGATGGAAGCAGCTGAGCGCGAGCGCCTTCGCCGCGAGGAAGAGGCGCAGAAGGCGCAGAGTGTCGTGTCTCTCGACGCTGCTGAATCGGCAGCCGCGCCGGCGTCCGCTCCGGCAGACTCGTCGCCCGTTCAGTCTCAGGAACAGCCCGCTGAGCAGAAGCCCGAGTCTGCGCCGAAAAAAGTCCTTGTCGTCAGAGCGTCCGGCGAATGCTGGCTGCGTCTGACTCAGGGGGAAAAGCTCCTGACGGAGCGCACCGTGAAAAAGGACTACGAGCGCAGTTTTGACCTGAATCGAGCGATTATCGGCAGATTCGGCGCGGGACACCGCATTGAAGTTTCTGTCAACGGCGCGCCGTTTGCGCCGATTGGCAAAGGCGTGCGCCGCCTTGAGTTCCGTCCCGACGGCACAATTGTCGAGCTCAGAAAGTAGTTTCCCGTGAAGAAAATATCCATCATCAGCCTTGGCTGTCCTAAAAACTCTGTTGACAGCGAGCACCTTGCCGGACTTCTTGAGGCGTCGGGACTGTCTCTGGTCTCAGAGACGGAAAACGCCGACATTGCGCTCGTCAACACCTGCGGATTTCTTCAGGCGGCTGTCGAAGAGGGGATTCAAGTCATCCTCGACCTCGAACGCCTGAAACAGCAGGGCGTCATCCAGAAAATAGCCGTCGTCGGCTGTATGCTCAACCGATACGGCGACGACCTGAAAGCCGAGTTCCCGACGGTTGACTACTGGGCGCGGTCAGAAGAGTGGCAGCCGCTTCTCGCCCAGCTGGGAGAGAACAGCAGCCCATTGGGGCGCCCGTCAGGCTGCGAGCGCGCCCTGCTGAGCGGCATGCCGTGGACGCGGTATCTGAAAATCAGCGAGGGCTGCAACTGCCGCTGTTCATACTGCGCCATTCCTTCAATCCGCGGCAGATTGAAAAGTCTGCCCGTTGCCGACATCGTGAGTGAAGCGCACCGGCTGATTGAGGGCGGCGCGCGCGAGATCTGCCTCGTCGGGCAGGAGCTGAACGACTACGGCACCGATCTGTTCGGCAAGCCCTCCTTGCCGCTGCTGCTCGACGAGCTTGAGAAAGAGCTGCCGCGCGGTCTGTGGCTGCGCCTGTTCTATCTGCACCCGTCGCACCTCGACATTCCTTTTTTGGAGCGCGTCGCCAAAAGCCCTGTGATCCTGCCGTGGCTTGACGTTCCCATTCAGCACGTTGACGACGCTATATTGCGCCGCATGTGCCGCCCGCCTGTGGAGCAGCACATATGGGACATTTTCAAAACAGGGCGTCAGATCAATCCCGACTTTGCGTTCAGAACGACCCTGATGGTGGGATTCCCCGGCGAGACGCGCGCGCAGTTTGACAAGCTCCTCGATTTTGTCGAGGACATTCGCTTTGACCGTCTGGGGGCGTTCACCTATTCCGCCGAGGACGGCACGCCGGCGGCGTCGTTCCCCGACCAGATTCCGGAGGACGAGAAAAATGCCCGTTATAATGAACTCATGCAGCTCCAGCAGTCCGTTTCCGCGTCGCGTCAGGCGCTTTTCGTCGGACGCGAGCTTGACGTTCTCGTCGACGAAGTCGACGCCGAGACTGGCGAGCGCGTCGGACGCTCATTCCGCGACGCGCCGGAAATTGACGGCGTCGTCACGGTGACGGGAGCGGAAAGCGTTCAGCCGGGCAGCATGATTCGCGTCAAGATAACAGAATCCTCAGAATATGACCTGTCAGGAGTGATGATTCATGAGTAGCGGTATTGCGTCGCTCGGACTGCCTGGTCTGATCGCGACGGCTGGCGGCGTCGGAAAGCTGACGCCCAAAGCCCCCGGAACGGTCGGAAGTCTGCTGGCGTGCGCTCTTGCTCTGTTTATTCCCGAAGCGGCGCGTTTGGCGCTCATCGGCATTCTGTGTGTCGTCGGCACGTGGGCTGCGCACGTCTATGCCGCGCAGCGCGGTCTGACAGACCCCCAGGAAGTCGTCATTGACGAAGTCGCAGGGCAGCTTCTTGCCATGGCGGGGCACATCACGTCGCCTGCCGCCGGCGGGCTGATTCTGCCGTGCTTTATCCTGTTCCGCATTTTCGACATTATCAAGCCGTGGCCCGTCTGCGCGTGCGAGCGCGCTCCCGGAGGCGTCGGAATTATGCTCGACGACATTGCCGCCGGAATTCTGGCAAACGCGACGCTGATTATGTTCCGGTATTTCTTCCTCGGCGGTCTGCCGGGCTGGCTGATGTAGATGATTGAGAAGCTGGCCCGTAAACTGAAAGACGCCGTCTGCGCCCGCGGCGTCAGCGTCGCGGCTGCGGAGTCGTGCACGGGCGGATGCGTGAGCGGAGCGATCACCGAGATCCCGGGCAGCAGCGCTTTTTTTAAGGGAGCTGTCGTCAGCTATTCAAACGGAGTGAAAGAGAAAACGCTTGGCGTTCCCCGTTCTGTTCTGGAGCAGTTCGGAGCTGTCAGCTCAGAGTGCGCCGCCGCCATGGCACAGGGCGCGCGTGCTCTCTTAAACGCCGACTTCGCCGTGTCCGTCACGGGCATCGCGGGGCCGGACGGCGGATCGCCCCTCAAACCCGTCGGGACAGTGTGGTTCGGGCTGTGCGGGCCGCACGGCGTCAGCACTCAGATGAAGCGCTTTGAAGGCGGACGGGCAGACGTCCGCCGCCAGTCGGTTGAAAACGCTCTGCTTCTGCTGATAGGAGCGGTGGAGGGCTTGTCAGATGAGTAACGTCAGGTGCTTTTTCTGCGTCATGCTCTCTCCGGCGCTTGAGAAGAGCCTGTCGGACTGGATTGACGGCAGCCGGCCGCGCGCGCCGCATTGGCGCTGGGTTTCGCGCAGCAGTCTGCACATCACGCTCCGATTCTGCGGCGAAATTCCGGCGGCGCAGGTCAAAGACCTCAGCGGCAGGGTGAAAAACGCCATTTTTGAACGCGGCTGCGCGCCTTTTGAGCTCAGCCTTCAGACCCCGGGCACGTTTGGCTCGCCACCGCGCGTGTTTTGGGCAGGCGTGACTGACGCGTCCGGCTCGCTGAAAAAGCTGAACGCCCTGATTGAGCAGGCGTGCGGCGACGTCGGGCTTGAGCGCGAGAGAAAGCGTTTTTCGCCGCACATCACGCTGGCGCGGATCAGCTCTGCGCATTCCCGTGACGACGCTGCCGTCTGCGGCGCGCCGTGGAGTTTGACCGGCGCTGCGTGGCAGGTCGATTCAGTTGTTTTCATGAGAAGCCATTTGACGGAGACAGGCCCCCGTTATTTTCCCATGGCAAAATACGCGCTGCGCGCAGACGCGCGCGTTTTATAAAGCGACCATAAGGAGGGAGTTCGCTTGGCGGCAGAATCAAAAAAGGATAAAAATAAAAAAAATCTGACGCGCGAGGACATCCTTGCGCAGGCAGTTCATGACATCCGCGCAAAGTTCGGAGACGGATCGATCATGCGCATGGGCGAGAGGAAAGTCGGCAACGTAGAAGTCATTCCCACGGGAATTCTTCCGCTCGACGTGGCGCTCGGCATCGGCGGACTTCCGCGCGGCAGAATCGTCGAAGTGTTCGGGCATGAAGGCTCAGGAAAGACGACTCTGGCGCTGCATGCCATCGCCGAAGCGCAGAAAGCGGGCGGCGTGGCGGCGTTTATCGACGCGGAACACGCGCTCGATCCCCGTCTTGCGTCGGCGCTCGGCGTCAACATTGAATCGCTCTACCTTTCGCAGCCTGACAGCGGCGAACAGGCACTTTTCATCTTGGAAACGCTCGTCCGCAGCGGCGCTGTGGACATTGTCGTCGTCGACTCCGTTGCCGCACTGACGCCGCAGGCGGAAATTGACGGCACAATCGGCGAGAGTCAAGTCGGTCTTCAGGCGCGGCTCATGTCGTACGGACTGCGCCGCCTGACGGGCTCAATCGCCCGAAGCAACTGCGTCGTCGTGTTCATCAACCAGCTGCGCGCCACTATTCCTGTAGGCTACAGCAAAGGGCCGACGGAGACCACGACGGGCGGGCGCGCGCTCAAGTTCTACACCTCTGTGCGCATTGAAGTGCGCCGCGGCAAGCAGATCAGTCGCAGCGACGAGGCAATCGGGCATGAGCTGTTCATCAAAGTCGTCAAGAACAAGCAGGCGCCGCCGTTCCGCAGCGCGCACTGCTCTTTGATTTACGGCAAGGGAATTCCGCTCATCATGGCAATTGTCGATATGGCAATTGACGGCGGAATCGTCAAACGCAAAGGCTCGTGGCTGACGTACAAGGGCGAAACGCTCGCTCAGGGCAAGGATAAACTGGCGACTCACCTTGAAAAACACCCTGACCTGATGGAGGAAATCCGCAGGACAGTCCTCGAGGAGGCGGCGAAGGGACTCGACTTCTACGTCAAGCCGTCCTCCGAGGACGAAGTTGACTCGCTCGACATCGGCGATGAGGCGACAAGCGGCGTCGACGTGGAAGATGAAGTCATCGAGCTGGACATCTCAGATGAAGCGCTGAGATAACCGGTCTGAAAAGTTTTTTCTCATGCATAACGCCGGCAAGCCGGCGAGTTCTCAGTGTATTCTGAGCGCTCGCCGGCGTGCCGTTTTTTTTGCTCTGAGAATATGTGCTACAATAAATAAACACGCATTTTGAAGAAAGGGGTTTCGCTCATGAAAAAACTGTTCAGAAAAATTGCGGTGCTTCTTGCCGCAGCGCTTTTTCAGAGCGCTGCGTGGGGCGCGGCAATCACGGTGCTGAGCATGAATGACATTCACAGCGCTCTGTTTCCCGCTGAGACAAAAATTTCGCGCGGCTCTGAAACGGTCAAAGAGATGGCAGGCGGAGCGGCAAAGATGCTGACTGCCTTGGAGCGGGAGCGCGCCGCCGCTCCGGGAATGACTTTGTCGCTTGCGGCAGGCGATTACACAGAAGGCGCTCTGCTCCGCTCTTTTAACGGCGACCCCGAAATTTTGGCGCTCAACCGCATGGGCTGGGATGTCTCGGCAATCGGCAACCACGAGTTTGACCGCGGCATGACGGGATTTTTCAAGATGCTGGAAATGCTGAAATTTCCGCTCATCAGCAGCAATCTCGTGTTCCGCGATCCCACGCTGAACGCGGCGGTGCGCCAAAACTTCACCAAGACGCTGGCGGACGGGACAAAAGTCGGAGTGTTTGCCCTGATGACGCCCGAGCTTGACTATTGCAGCTCAATTACGCGCACGGGAGACGTTCAGGCACAGCAGGACGTCGTAGAAATTGCGCGCGAGCAGGTTCGCCGTCTCCGCGAGGACGGCTGCTGTGCGGTCATCGCTCTGACTCACATGGGGTTTGAAAATGACACGCTTCTGGCGTCGCGGGTGAGCGGAATCAACGCGGTCGTGGGCGGTCATTCGCACACAACGGTGATTGAGACAGTCTTTGTGAAAAATCC